>JAZUDA010000067.1:0-1970 GCA_045639455.1 Clostridia bacterium
ACAGACCCTGTACGAACAGTATCTGGAAAAAGACGACCCCCGTTTGGGCGGCCTGTACAACAACATGGGGCTCTGCCTGCTGGACGAGAAGCAGTATGGCCGCGCCCGGAAAGCTTACGAAAAGGCACTTTCCGTAATGAACGCCATACCCGGAAAAGAACCTGAGGCCGCCATCACCTACTGCAACCTGGCAGACCTGATTGCCGAAGAAAAGGGACTGCTGGAGGGTGAAGCGCAAATCAGTGAGCTTATGCGTGCTGCTTGGGACAAGCTGAATACACCCGGCCTTGCCCATGACGGAAACTACACCTATGTATGCGAGAAGTGTGCCCCCGTATTCGGGTACTACGGCTTCTTCCTTGAAAAAAATGAACTGGCTGAACGTGCCCGGAGGTACTATGAACGGCCTTGAACTTTCCCGTGCTTTTTATGAGCAGCACGGGAAACCCATGCTGGAAAGTCAGTTTCCGGCCTTGCTTCCCCTGCTGGCCATTGGCTTTGTGGGGAACGGCTCGGAGAAATCCGGCTTTGACGACGCGGTTTCTGCGGATCACGACTATGAGGCCGGATTCTGCATCTTCCTGCCGGGTGAAGAACTTGTCAGCCGCAGGGATGCCTTCTTGCTGGAACGCGCCTACGCCAAATTGCCCCGCGAGTTCATGGGGGTAACCCGTCCCATCTTGTCCCCTGTGGGCGGCAACCGTGTAGGACCCATACGCACGGCTGAGTTTTATGAAAAAGCCGTCGGTACCCCGGACGGGCGGCTGTCAACGGAGCAGTGGCTGCGGATTCCGGACTACGCGCTGTACGACGCAACAAACGGTCAGGTGTTTTCCGACCCATTTGGGGAATTCTCACGTATCCGTGAAAACCTGCTGAGCATGCCCGGGGATATCCGCTTGAAGCGGCTTGCCGGGCAGTTGTTGCTTATGGCCCAATCCGGCCCGTACAACTACGTGCGATGTCTGGCGCATAGCGAACCGGAGGCCGCTCAGCTGGCGAAGGCGGAATTTGTCCGCGCCGCGATGCAATGTCTTTTCCTGCTGAAAAAATGTTATATGCCTTATTATAAATGGAGTTTCCGGGCGCTTCGCGCCATTCCCGGCATGGAGGAGGAGACCGCGATTCTCTCGCAAATCCTGCTGTCCCGCGATGACTGTCGTGAATCCGTCAACGCTTTCTGCCGCTTGATATCATCCCGTGTCCGTGCGCTGTTCCCCGCTCTTCCTGCCACAGATGACCCGGAGCCCCTGGCCTATGCGGTCAACGGGTTGATCAAGGACAGCGAAATCCGAAATCTGCACATTCTGTACGCCGTTTAAGCCGAGGTGATTTTCATGTTTGATTATGATGCCTATCTGAAAGTCCGCAAGCTGGGAATCCGTTCCTACAACGCCGCCCTTTCTGCCCATAAAGACCCTCATCCGCCTGTCCTGGAGGAAATTGTTCCGGAGTTGGATCGGCTGACCCGGTTTCCTCTGGGTGTGATTTCCATTCCCCTGAGCAAGGTCGTGGGAACCGTTACCTCCGGGCGGGCCTTTGCCTTCGCGCCAAACATGATGCCCCTGCTGGAGCTGAACACCGAGTTCAGCACGAAATGGCTGCTGCTCTACGACAGCATTCTGAACGAGGGCATGACCCAGCCCATCAAGGCACTGGAGTACATGGGCAGCTATTACCTGATTGAGGGAAATAAGCGGGTCAGCGTAATGAAATACCTCAACGCCAAGGTGATTGAGGCAGACGTGGTGCGGGTGATTCCCGAATTTTCCGATGAAAGCCGGACGCGCGCCTACAAGGAATACTGTGACTTCACACGGGATACGCATATTTTTGAGATGATGATGACCGAGGAAGGCAGTTTCCCCCGCCTGGCGGCGCTCTGCGGGCATACATGGGGAGAGAAATGGCCCGAGGATGATGCGCTGCTGCTGCGCAGCTACTACCGCTACTTCTCACACGCCTACAGC
>JAZUDA010000068.1:0-10749 GCA_045639455.1 Clostridia bacterium
TATTTTACGGGCGATATCGGTTACTTTGATGAAAAACGAAATCTGTATGTTTCCGGCCGTAAAGATGAAATGATTAAAATCAACGGAAACAGAATTGAGCCTTCCGAAATCGAATCAGCCGTGAAAAAAGCCTTCGAGGTCCGAAGTGCTGTAGCGAAGGGATTTAATGAAAACGGCAAGTCCTTTATTTGCGTGTATTTGCTGTCTTCAGAATTGCGTGATGCAAGCCTTCTGGATGAAACCGGCAAGCTTATTTATTCCCCGGAAAAAATCTTCACTCTGCTTTCGGAACAACTTCCCTACTATATGATTCCCGCTCATTTCGTTGTTCTGGACGAGTTCCCTTTGAATGCCAACGGGAAGATAGTCAGAAAAAGTCTGTGTCTGCCAGCTTGTGAAGAGGAAAATGATTCGTACCAATCCCCCAGAAACGCAGTTGAAAAATATATTTGCTCTCTTTTTGAGGATTCACTTCATCTTGACCATGTAGGCGTCAAGGATGACTATTTCATGATTGGAGGTGACTCCATCTCCGCCATGGAAATGGTCTCGCATTGCGACCTGACCGGCATCGGTGTATCCGATGTGTACAAGCTGCGTACGCCGGAAAAGTTGGCAGGTCGTTTTGATATCTCGCCAGACCAAAAAGAGGATATCGATGAACTGAACAGGGTCGCGCTGATGCATTCCCAGCCTCTGCTGCCTGAAATGGTGGACGTGCTGGACTTCTATTCCATTATGCCCCAGTCCACCATGTGGAATATTGCAATGCTGCTCCGTCTGAAAAAAGACGTCGATTTGAACCGGCTTTCCCAGGCGATTGACCGTGTTCTCACGCGCCATCCAGCATTAAGTACGCAGCTGTTTGTGGATGAGCACGGCTCCCCCCGTCAGAAATACTGCCCCCGTACCTATCAAAAGATTGAGAAAAAGGCGATTTCAGAGGAACAGCTGAATCAAATCAAGGATTGTTTGTCCTATCCGTTTGCAATTTATAATGCTTCTTTTCAGCGGAAGATGATATATGTAACGAAGAAAGCCGCCTATCTGTTTATGGACTTCTACCATCTGATTGCCGATGGCTCTTCCATTCAGCTGATTCTCAATCAGATTGAAAAATGCTACGAAGATCCGGACTATGTTCCGGAAACCGACTACTACTATCTGATTCTTCAGAATTATCAAGATTCTTTCCAGGAAGCCGAGCCGGAATCCGATGCCGATTATTTCAAGGAGAAGCTGGCAAAGCTGAAGAGCAAGGCCTATTCCACGCTGCCGAAGTTGGATTTTGAAAGCAGCAAGTGGGAATACGGCTGGTTTGAGCAGCAGCTGCTTCTGTCCAAGGCAGACTATGAAGCGAGCGCAATCGGCAAAAAAATCAAAAAGAACGAGTTTTTCATGTCCGCGCTTGCGCTGGCCATGACGGTATTCAATCAGACACCGCATACGGCGCTGCAATGGATTTTTAACGGCCGAACACGAAAGGAGTTCTTCAACGCTGTCGGTCTGCTGTTTCATTCCCTTCAGCTGTTCTCCTTTGTGAAGCCCGATTGTACCGTAGGAGAATACTTTGATGATATTTCCTCTCAGGTGAATTTCACCATGGCCCACTGCCGATACAAGGCGTCCGATACCATCGGAAAGCAGCTTGAGCCCACAGTCTATTTCCTGTACCAGTATAATATTTTCAATTATCACAAGTATGGCTTTATTGATGAATACGAGCGTCTTGTATCAAAGGATAACGCGGCCGATTCTTTTATGGATTTTGAAATTATCGATACCGACGGTGAGGACGGCTTCCGCTGTACAATCAAGTATTCCTCCAGCCACTACAACAAAGAATCAATCGAAGCGCTGTTCTCGATTTATGAGAGAATCGTAACAAATCTGATTGCAGTGACTGACATTGACAATACCGCTCTGGAAGATATTTTCCGGGCCGCGGAAGGCTGATTTTCCCCTCCCGGGAAGAAAGGAGTATGCTTGAGAAAGTTCAAGAATGAGAACCGTGAAATTTACAAGCAGCAGGAAAAAACAGCCTGGTTCGCGCTGGCGAGCGAGCTGCCGAATCTGATTGCTTCTCTTGTATCTTCGGTTTTCGCGAATACACTTCTTTGCTGGGCAGACACCGTTACCTCTTTCGATTCATCAACCCATTGTCTGTTGCTCGCATTGTTATCCAGGAAGATGAAGGATGAAAAAGGCGATCAATTCAACTACGGCCTGTCACGTCTTGAAGTATTTTCTTCCTTTTTATGTGATTCAATCGCCCTGTCGGGAATGATTATTGTCCTGATTTCTTCCGTCATCGGTTTGTTCGTTCCCCGGCAACCTTCCGATTCGCTGCTATTGTTTCTGATTCTGAAGGGGATTAACATTTCCTTTGATTTCTATTTTCTGTTCGTTGAAAAACGCATTTTTATAAAGCACGCTTCCCGGCTCAACGAAAGCGAATTCATCATCAGCCATAACAATCTCATAAGCGATACCGCGGTGGGTGTGGTTGTCGGTATCTGTTATTTGTTCCGGCATCAAGCGTGGGTTTCCTACCTGAGCCCCGTTTCAAGCATCCTGATGGCAATTGTCTTTCTGATTGGCTACACGAAACATATAGCGGAATCCGCCAAAGAGCTGACAGATTATTCCCTTCCCGCTGAAAAGGTGCTGGAAATCCAACAGATTGTAGAAGAAGCCATTCAAGGCACAGCAGAAATCAGCAGCCTGCAAACGCATCAGCTGAACCGTAATGTCTTCATCGACCTCTCGCTTGATATGAATGACGGAGCAACGGTTGCCGATCAAAAGGCGCTGCTCCACAAAATTCAAGGCGATATAGCACGGCGTATTCCCGATGCAAAGTTACGGCTGACAGTTGAATAACCTGCACACAGATAAAAATAACGGCGCGCGGCAGCATATCTGTCGCGCGCCGTTTATTACGGCTTATTCCTGCGGGAGTTCAAAGACGCAATCCCTGCAGCCTTCATCGGCGGCGCCTGTCCACAGGAGCTTATCTTCAGCTACTGCGAAATAGCCATCGGGAATCAGGTTGGCATACGCTTCGGTGAAGGAACCGTCCTCCTTCGTGACCACATGCTTGCACACGCAGTCATCATACACCAGCAGACCGTCTTCCATCTTCTTCGCGGTCATTTCCCACACATTGTCCTCAAACGCGGAATCGGCCCAGTGAATTTCAATGGCATAGTCCCCCGTTTCAGTTTTTGTGACAACGGCAGACGCGCGCCGGCTTACAGAGTCGTAATAGGTGCCCTCAGCGATTTCCATTAACTCAAAGCTGTTGGTAAGCATCATCATTTCCTGTGCGATGCCCTCGAAGGTCTCGGCCTCCAGGATGCCGTTATCGGCTGCGATCAGTACATACTGACCGTCAATGTTGAGCCAGCGGGCCAGCTTCATGTCATCGTTCTGAGCGATTGCAAAGGGCTCGAATTCGCTGCCTTCAAAGGCGGTCTTGCCGTCTGCCATACAAACTCCGGAAATATCCACAGTAGTCCCTGCACCGCGCAGGGTGTACTCAATGCCATTTACATCAAAAATAAGCTCAGCAACAGAATAGTCTTCGCCATTCAGAAAGCGATTAGCCTTGGCCTCAACACCCATCACACCGGGAAGGGACAGGTTGGTACCAGCGGCCTCATTCAGTTCCTCCAGAGAATCAAACTCGGTCCAGGGGTTCACCATACCGAAACCATCGGCAGACGCGGTAATCGCGGCAAGCACAAGAACCAGGGTAACCAACAAAGATAATACTTTCTTCATCGCAATATTTCCTCCAAAGTATTTGAATTTGCGCTCCGTTTTTTCCGGGCACATCTTAATATACGAAAATAAAACGGATCTGTCTATTGTTTTTCGGGGGTTGTTACAAAAAATGTTGTAAATCAGCCCAGAACATGCTCCAGCAGGAAAATAAGCATCGCGCAAAGACCAATGCCAAAGAGAATCAACCCATAAGAGAAGCTGTTCAAAACGTTTTTTTCTTCTTCCGGGAGGCCACCCTTCAGTCGCAAATCATCCTCCTCATAGTCTGAAGGCCGCGCAGCAGGGATGGGAATCTTGCGTAAAACGGTACGGTGAAGCAGCGATACGATTCCGTCCGGGATGGAAGAGAACAACTTACCGATCAGTAGCGCCGCAAAGGAGGCAATTTTCGGCAGGAATTCATCGCCAAGCCAGGCGACAGCGGTGCTGAAACGTGTGCTGACGAAAACAGCGACTTTCGGGAAGAAAACGTCACCCAGCCAGGCAAAGCAGCTGCTGACAGCAACTGCTGCCTTTCCAAGCAGCGAGCAAAGCGGGCGGTACAGCCTTTCCTCAATATCAACAAAAGTGGGCCAAGCGTCAACATAGGTCTTCTGTCCCTTGCCATTATCTTTCATCAAAAGAGGACGAATGAAAAGCAGATACACCCCAGCACCAATCAAGAGAGAAATGCCGGAACCCTTCAGATTCGTCAGGGAGAACCATTCAATCGCGTGAGCGGGAGACTCGCCGCTCATGAAATCCTGACCGAGACAAGCCATACCCGCCATTAGGAAGGAAGGCATTGTTCCCATCAGGATCATCGCAAGTGCGGGAACCCCCAGGGCAAACGCGCTTTGTTTATTCATGTAGCGATGATTCAATCCATCGTATTTTTTCTGAACTGCGGGGTCCGCGTTCTTTTCAACAAATACCGCGACAAACAGCTTTGTCATATACGCAGCCGTAAGTCCGCCGCTGATAAGGAAAATCCATTCGACGGCTTTCAGAACGAAAAGATTTCCTCCTGCTTCCGCAATCAATTCGATATATTCCACAATGCTTTCATGAAGCAGCGTCTTGCTGATATAGCCGTTCAGCAGCGGAACGCCCGCCAGCCCAAAGCATCCTACCAGGAACACCGCCGTCAGGAAAGGCTTCCCCCGGCCGAAGCCGCGGATATCGTTCAGATTCAGCATATGCAGGTTCATATAAATCGCGCCGGCAGACATGAAAAGCGCCAGCTTCAGCATGGAATGGTTCACCATATGAAGCTCGGTTCCCCATACGGCGAGGGTGTTCTCATGCCCAAGCAGTCCCTGCATACCGATGCCGACAAGAATAAACCCGATCTGAGATACGGAGGAGCAAGCAAGCGTCCGCTTCAGATTCACGGAAAATACCGCGAGCGCGGCCCCCGTAAACATGGTGATCACGCCGAGGGTGAGAATGGCGGTTCCCCACGCGGCGTCATGCAGGAAAATACGGCAGCTGAGCACCAATACGCCAAAGATGCCGGCCTTGGTCAGAATGCCCGACAGCAGCGCGGACGCGGGCGCAGGGGCCACGGGATGAGCCTTCGGCAGCCAAATATGAAGCGGATACATACCTGCCTTGGCTCCGAAGCCAAAGAGAATCAACACGCCCGCCAGATACAGTTGCCCGCGTTTTTCATTAGGCACCCGTGCGCAGGCGGCTGTCAGTTCGGCAATCCGCAGCGTGCCAATGAGACGATACAGCAGGAAAAGGCCCATCAGCATCACCATGCCGCCAAGAACCGCGACGGCAAGATAGGTCTGCCCGGAGCGCATGGCAGGCTCGTTTTCGTCATGAATCACCATCACATACGAAGTGAATGACATGATTTCAAAGAAAACAAACGTGGTAAGTAAATCAGCGGAAAGGAAAACGCCTAATGTGGCGCCGAAAGTCAACAAAACGAAAAAATAATAGCGGTTCCTGTTGCGATAATGAGATAAATACTGACGGGAGAAAATTGTGGTCATCAGCCACATGAAGCCGGCAATCAGGGCGTATAGCGCACGGAAACCGTCCGCCTCAAAGGTCAGACCGCTGAGGATTCGCGGCAGAGAGGCGCTTGCCGTTTTTTCACGGACGACCCATACAAGAAGCAGACAAAGCAGGACGAACTCCGCGGCGGTGCAGATATCCGCCGCAATATCACGGGCCTTCTTGCTAACGCGGCCAATCAGGTAGCACGCGAGAGCGCTGACCATGGGAATAAGAACAAGGCAGGGCAGAAAACAGTTTGTCATTTCATTACACCCCTCCCATGATCAGAGACTGAAGCCGGTTCATAAAAGGCCCGGCGCATACACCGCAGAAAACCATCACCATGCACAACACAACAAAAGGAATCGCCATGCAAAGGCCCGGGTCACGGTCCTTCTCTGTATAGCAAACAGCAATCCCCTTCCCCGGGAGAAACGCGCGGACGGACATAGGCAATAGATACGCGGCAGTAAGCAAAGCGGATAGAAGAAGGGCGATAACGCCTGTAAAAGCATACTTTCCGCCAAAAGCCGCAGCGGCGTTGAGCAGGTTCATTTTGCTGACGAAACCGGGCAACAGCGGAATACCTGTCAGCGCCAGCCCGGAAAGCAGATATACGGCAAAGGTAAGCGGCATACGACGGCCAAGGCCTTCCGTATCCGGAACGTATTCGCGCCCCGTTTTACAAAGAACCGTGCCTGCACAGAAGAACAAGGTAATTTTCATGATGCCATGGAACACAAAATGGCTCAGCGCGGCCAGAAGACCTTGTGTGGTCAGTAACGTCATTCCGAAAAGAATATAGCTCAGGTTACTCACGGTTGAATAAGCAAGCCGGCGCTTCCAATGCTGCTCCTTATAGGCCATAACGGAGCCGAAAATGATGGTAAATGACGCGACCGTCATGGGGACATATTGGGCAACCGTCCCTGCCAAGAGTGCCGGACCGAATACGTAATACGTACTGCGGATGCAGGCGAAAACGCCGCTTTTCACAACAGCGACGGCATGAAGAAGCGCAGTAACCGGCGTGGGAGCAACACCCGCTGATGGCAGCCAGTCGTGCAGAGGGAATACGGCGGCCTTCACACCAAAGCCGGCGAAGGTAAGCAGATATGCAGCAAGGAGAAACGGATCGTGCCCCATATCCCCGTCCAGACCTCCGAAAACAAAGCCCTGCAGGGGGACGCGGTAGGACAGCATCATCATGCCCACAAAGGACAGCGACGCGCCGCCGATGGAGTAAATGATATACTTCCGGGCAGCCCGCATGGAGCGGCGATCCTGCTCATGCGCCACGAGAGGCACTGTTGCAAGCGTCAGTAGCTCATAAAAGAAATACAGCGTCATCAGGTTTTCGCTTAGAGCGACACCGCAGGTAACCCCATAACTGATTCCATAAAACGTGAAAAATCGTGGCTGATGATGCGCGGATTGCATATACTCGACCGCGTAAAGTGTAGCCAACGGCCACAGCAGGGCGATCAGCGCCAGGAATACCTTTGAAAGACCGTCCATCCGCAGCGCAAGAGTGACGTTTGCCGTCAGGCGCAGCAACGGAAGCGACCCCGCAGGATGCCTGAGGAAGAGCAACAAAATCGCCGCGGAATTCAACGCCGCGGCAGCCACGGCGAAGAAATTCCTCGCTTTGCGTGAAAGGGGTAATCCATACACAGCGATGCCCGTCAGCAGGGGCAGTATCACCGGAAGGAGTAAAAGATATTCACTCATAGCCCCACGCCCCCAAGCAGAGGAGTGATAATGCCCTGAAACAGAGTGATAAAGGGCCCAGAGAAAATGGTGAAGCCGGACAGAATCGCCAGCAGAATCAGCGGAATGAGCATGCACGCGCCGGGTTCCTTCTTTTCCAGACTGCTATAATCAAAGTTATTGCCCGGGAAGAAGCCCTTGATTGTAATGGGCAGCAGATAGGCCGCAGTAAGCAGAGCGGAAATCAGCAGCACGACCGGGCCAAGCCAATTGATAACCGAAATGCCGCTCTCAAGGGAGCCGATGGCCAAGTACCACTTGCTCATAAATCCACACATGGGTGGAATACCCACAAGTGCCAGAGAACACAGCGTGTAGCACCAGAGCACAACAGGCATTTCCTTGCCAACGCCGGTAAGCTCATCCACACGTGTATGATGCGTTTTATAGATAATCGCGCCCGCGCAAAGGAACAACCCGTCCTTCACAACGCTGTGGCAAATCACATGGAGCAAAGCGCCCTGCATGGCCGTGGCATTCATCAGGAAAAGTCCGAAGAGAATATAACTGACCTGACTGACTGTGGAATAAGCAAGACGCTTCTTCAGCAGCTTTTCACGAAATGCCATAGAAGAGCCCATGAATACGGTGAGCAATGCGATAGAAAGGAGCGCCGTCTGGACCCAGGTGCCGGAAAGGAAAGAAGTACCGAACAAATAATAAATGACGCGGATAATTGCAATCACGCCGGCCTTGGTAATCACGCCGGACAGCACGGCGGATGCTGGGGCAGGAGCCTCAGGATGGGCAGTGGGCAGCCAGGCATGAAGCGGGAAAAGACCGGCCTTCGCGCCGAAGCCCAGAATCACGGCAAAAGCGACGCCAAGAAGCAGCCCTTCATGGCCTGCGACAGCGTTTGCGTTCAGCACACCGCCGGGGGTAAAGGTCAATGTAGTACCGTATTTAACAAGCACCGGAATGCCGAGCAAGCCAGCAAACGCGCCAGCGAAGGAGTACAGCATGTATTTCATGCCCGCCTTCACCGCCTGCTCCGTCTGGCTGTGGAGAACAAGGGGCAGGGTCATCAGCGTCATCCACTCAAAGAAAAGATACATGGTCACATAGTTCTGCGCCATCGCCACGCCAAGCATCGCGCCTTCCCCCATCAGGAAAAAGGCATAATAGCGGGTGTGGTTCTGCTCGTGCTTCATGTATTCAAAAGAGAATACACCGCTCATCAGCCACATAAAGGCAATCAGCACCGTAAACACACGGGCAATGCCGTCCGCTACAAAGGAAATATCCGCCCCTGGCGCAAGGCTGCATAGGAACAGGCTCTCTTCAGGGCCAAACGCCTTCCAGACCGTCAGCGCAAGCGAGGCCAACAGGGCGAACAGCACAAAAGGCTTGCGGATATTGTCCTTTTTCAAAAAGGGCAGTACGGCAAGCAGGAGACCACACAATATCGGGAACAGAACCGGAAGCAGCAAAGAAAACGACTGTACCATGATTCAGACCTCCATTCAACCCAATAAAGACAAGCCGGTTTGAATAACCCGCAGAATACTGTCGGAAAAAGCACCCACATAAAGGTTTAGCGCGATAAAAATCAGAATCGCAGCAACGTACATCACGCCATTCTTTTTCGCTGCCGGCGCTGGGCGGCTGTCCCGGGAAAACAGAACGGAAAGAGCCGGCAGGTAGTACATCGCGTTGAGGACCGTACTGACGACAAGCGCAAGCAGTGCGAGCCAGCACTTCAGCGATGTATTGCCCAATGCGGATTGCGTCAGATTCATCTTGGTCACAAAACCGGCGAAAAGCGGCAGGCCGATCATGGAGAAAGCACCGACGGCGAACGCGATGCCGGATAACAAATCCCGTCTTCCCGCGCCGCGAATCGAGTCGAAGTCCTTTTTCCCGCCGGAGACATTCATGAACGCGCCGGATGTACAAAACAGCATGGGTTTTGTAACTGCATGGACAATAATCTGTATACATGCGGCGACAAGCCCGGCCTCGGTACAAAGGCCGATACCGACAAATATATAACCAATCTGAGCGATAGACGAATAGGCCAGCAACCGCTTCAAATCTTGCTGTCGAAGGGCATACACGGAACCGATAACCATAGCACCGATACCGAATACAAACAGCACATCATCCGTACCGCTACCACGAACCGCCTTCAGGCCGATAATGCGGACAAGAATCTTGATCAGCAGGAAAATATACCCTTTCAGAACAAGGCCTGAAAGAATACCGCTTGAGGACGCGGTGGCGCTGGCGTGGGCACTTGGCAGCCAGGAGCTGAAGGGCCAAAGCGCGCTCTTGATGGAAAGCCCCACGGCAAAAAATCCGAATGTAATCGTCAAAGGGAAGGCATAATCTCCGCTCTTCAGCAAAGAAGCGACTGATGAGGCCATGGGTTCCATCAAAAGATGACCTGTAATGCTATACAGAATAATAATACCGATCAGGAAAAGGCCGGAGCCCAGCAGGCTCATCATCAGGTACCGCGTTGTGGCGACCAGCGCCTTTCCGCTGCGGTAATTCAGCATGACCAGCGCGCAGGAAGCTAATGTATTGATTTCCACAAAAACGTAGGCGGTAAACAGATCGTTAGTGAAAACCAACGCGATAAGGGACACCATAAGCAGGTTCGCGACCGTGAAATACAGATTGATTTTACCGGGCTCGCAATCCTCGAAAATATGGTTCATACCGCCCATCAGCGTCAAGAGCATCACAAAGGACAGCGTGAGCGCCATCAGCGCTTCCAGGGGGCCGATACGGATTTCATTCCCCCAAGGGGCAGGGAAATGCCCCATGCGGAACACGTAGCTTTCGCCCGTGCGAATTGTATACAACAGAGTGAAAAGCATCAATACCGATACGATGGCGTTCAGCGAAAGACACAGCGCTTTAGACGCCTTCGGGCGAAGCACACAGCAGGAAACGCCTCCCGCCAGATACAGCATAATGGCGGCAAAAGGAAAATTCTGAACCAGGGTCATGATTACTCCTCCGCCTCCGATTTTCTGATGATTTCATCCAAATTCAACGAATTGTATTTCGCATGAAGACGAGTTGTCAGTGCAAGAAGGAAAGCGGTCACGCTGACAGAAACAACGATGCCCGTCAGCACAAGCCCTGCGGGGACAGGGTTGATGTAATGCTCCGCCGATGTGACGCCATCCGTAATGATGGGGCTGATCCGTCCTTGAATAAACCCCTTTGCCGCGAGAAAAAGGAATA
>JAZUDA010000069.1:0-4202 GCA_045639455.1 Clostridia bacterium
GAAGTCCTCGCCGACCTTCTCCACCTGCCACATGCTCTTGCGTACGGTGCCGTGCTTGGGCATGGGATAGGTGGCGCCGTCAAAGGTGTACTGATCGTCCTTCAGGCCGCCTGCGATGGGGAACAGCACGGGGGCGCGGCAGGTCCAGAAAGCGGGATCGCCGTTCCACAGACGCTCCACACCGTTCTTGTCGGTGATGGCCTGCAGCTCGGCACCCTTGGTGGAAACGGTGACCTTCAGTTCACCGTTGGAAATTGTAATCAGAGCCATAAAAATCTCCTCCTGTAAATCAATTTTTCAGGGCAAGGCCCATTGTAGCACAATCCGGCGGGGTTGACAACTTTTTAACAAGCGTTTTCCGCTTTTCGGGCGAAGAATCCGGGTATTTTTTTCTTCCACGGGCCGAAGAAATAGTACAGCGTGAAGAAGAACCCGGTCAGCCCCCAGCTGATGGGATAGCAGGTCAGCATGAACAGGAAGCTGTCCGGCTGCAGGGGGGCAATCAGTTTGACCCAGAGGACACGGGTGAAGCAGACGCCGGCCAGACACATCAGCATGGGACGAAGCGCGTCGCCCGTGCCGCGGACCGTGCCGCAGAAGATTTCCACCGGCGTGTAGGTGATGAAGAAGGGGACAATCAGCATCTGCATCTGGATGCCCAACTGCACCACTGTTTCGTCACCGGTAAACAGGTGGAACAGAATGCGTCCGCACAGCATCAGCAGCGCGCTGACGGCAATGGTGGTGCCGGCGTGCATAAAGAGGCAGGTGCGGGTACACTTGCGCATCCGGTCATACTTACCCGCGCCGTAGTTCTGCCCGACGAAGGTGGTGATGGTCACGCCGAAGGCGCTGGAGATCATCCAGAACAAGGCATCCAGCTTGCTGTAGGCTGTGAAGGCAGCCATCAGATCCGTACCGAAGGTGTTGATGGCGCTTTGAATAATCAGGTTGGAGAGGGAGTACATCACGCTCTGCAGCCCGGCGGGCAGGCCGATGTGCACCACCCGGCGCAACAGATCGCCGTGCAGGCGAATCTGTTTGGCGTGCAGCTGCAGCTCCGGTGAGGCGGAGCGGAGTGTGCGGATTACCAGTAGGGCGCTGATGGCCTGGGACATGATTGTGGCGAGCGCCGCGCCGGCAACGCCCCAGCCGAATACGGCGACAAAGAGCAGGTCCAGCACGATGTTGGTCAGGCAGGAAGCAATCAGGAAGTAAAGCGGCCGCTTGGAATCGCCTACGGCGCGGAGGATACCGGCGCCGATGTTATAAATCAGGCTGGGAATCACGCCGCAGAAGTAAATCCGCAGGTAGGAAACGGCCAGCGGCAGCACGTCCTCGGTGGTGTTGAGCCAGCGGAGGATGATGGGCGAGAAAGCGATGCCCACTATCATCAGCACCACGCCGCCGGCGATGGACAGGGCAATGGCGGTATGCACGGTGCGGCTCACGTTCTTGCCGTCCCGTGCGCCGTAGTACTGGCTCAGGATGACCGTGGCGCCGGAGGAAAGCCCTACGAAAAAGTTCACCAGCAACCCGGCCAGGGTGCCGGTAGTGCCGCCTACGGCGGCAAGCCCCTCCTTGCCCACGAACTGCCCCACAATCATGGAGTCCGCCGTGTTATACAGCTGCTGGAAAAAAGTGCCCAGCAGAATGGGGAAAAAGAACAGCAGCAGCTGTTTCCAGATGACGCCTTCCGTAATACCGCGGTTCCGGTCCGACATAGTCGCGCCTCTTTTCTTTTTATTCGATGCCGCAAAGCTTCAGCAGCGTTTCCGCGTCCGTGAAATCCCGGAAAGTGGGAATACCGTCCCGGGGGTCGGTATCGCCCAAGCGGAACACGGCCTTGACACCGGAGGCTTTCGCGGCCTCAATGCCGGAGATGGAATCCTCAAACACCACACAGTCACGGGGATTGAGCCCCAGCTTTTCCGCCGAGCGCAGGAACATGTCGGGCGCGGGCTTGCCGGGGATCACACCGTCGTTGTAAACGCAATCCTCAATCCGGAACCACTTGCCCAGCCCCATGTACCGGAAATAGAACTTCAGGTTGGGCAGGCCGCAGCCGGTGGCGATGGTCATGGGAACATCCTTCGCCTGCAGGGTATCCAGCAGCGCGGGAAGCCCATCCGCCAGATGGAAAATCGGGCTTTCCATACACATCTTGCGGTAGATGATTTCTTTTTCCTCTTCCATTACCACGGCTTCCTCCCGGGTGAAGGTCTTTCCCCAGAAGTAGGTCAGAATGTACTCCACACTGTGGCCGTTCATGTGGCGGCGCAGCTCGTCTTCGGTGGCGACATGCCCCGTTTTTTCCAAGATATACTGCCGCCAGGCATCGTCCTGCAGCTGTCCGTCCGGGAACATGGTCCCGTTATAGTCAAACAAAATTCCGGTCATACGTTCTCCCTGACGGGGAAACCCCGTCTTTGTTTACGAATGTCAAACAGGCAGGAGGAAGAGCAGCAGCAGCCCGGCGAACGCCACCAGTACGGAGGCGATTTCCCGCCGGGAGGGCTTGTTCCTGCCGAAGAAGCATAGGAGGGTGGACACGATCATCACGCCGCCTGTGACCATGGGGTACTGCACGGAGGCGTCCACATGGGCCAGCGCCATTACCAGCAGCAGGTTCGCCACCTTGTTGATGACGCCGTTGGCGGAGATAAGGGCGGCAACGGGAAGCGTGAGCTTGTCCGGCTTTTCCCTGCGGGACACCAGCAGAAGCAGCACGGCGGAAAGAAAGACGCCGCACAGCGCCGCCCAGACGGAATAATCCGTAGCAGAGGCCTTTTCAAGGTTGGAAGCGGTGAATAGCTTCGTAATCACGCCGGACATGCCGTTGAGCACAAAGATACCCAGGTAGAAGGGCGTACCCTTTTTCGCTTTGCCTTTGCGGACCGTGAGGGCCAGCGCGGCGCAAAGCAGAAGGAAGCAGATCACCTTCGCCGCGGTAACGCTTTCCCCGTAGAAAAGAATCCCCTGCAGGAAGGGCAGCATCATGCCGCCCAGCATGGAAAACACGGAATACAGCGAAAGGTTGATATACCCAAGCGCCTTGAAGCCGAAATAGCTGAACAACATACTGTTTGCCGCCCAGGCCAGCGCCATCACTACCGTGAAGGGCGTGAAGCGCAGGGTGAACCCATTGGCGGCGAAGAGTACCGCGAAGCCCGCAGCGGAGGAAAGCAAAGTATATTGAAGGCTGACGGCAAAGCCGCTGCCGCGCCGGGAGCGGTATACGTCGTTCAGGGCGAAGCACCCGCCGAACATGACCACCGCCAGCATGATCAGACCGTAATACATCAAGCGTCTCCTGTGTGATCTGTCAGATGAGGGCGGGAATGTCAGTCATTGACGCCCCGCACGATGGCGAGCAGCACCTCGACCATCTTGTCCATTTCCTCCACGCAGAGGAATTCCTTCTTGCCGTGGAAGTTGTACCCGCCGGTGGACAGGTTGGGGCAGGGCAGACCCATATAGCACAGCCGGGCACCGTCGGTACCGCCGCGGATGGGGGTGGAAACGGGCTCCACGCCGCAGGCGCGGAAAGCGTCGCAGGCCTTGTCCACTACATACATGCAGTCCTTCAGGGTGTCCTTCATGTTGTAGTAGCTGTCCTCCAGCACAGCGGTCCCGGTGCCTCCGCCGTATACGGTGTTCAGGTAGGCGGCGGCATCGGTAAACTGCTTCTTGCGGGCCTCGAACTTGGCCCGGTCATGGTCGCGGATGATATAGTGCAGCTCGGCTTCTTCCACGTGGCCCTTCATGCCTGCCAGCATATGGAAGCCGTCGTAGCCCTCGGTATGCTCCGGCACTTCCCAGGCGGGCAGCAGCGCGTCAAACTCCCGGGCAACGGTGCAGGCGTTCACCATGGCGTTCTTGGCGGAGCCGGGATGGATGCTGACGCCCTTCACGGTGACGGCGGCGGAGGCGGCATTGAAGTTTTCGTATTCCATTTCGCCCAGACGGCCGCCGTCCACGGTGTAGGCGTACTGCGCGCCGAAGCCCTTCACGTCAAACCGGTCCGCGCCGCGGCCGATTTCCTCATCGGGCGTAAAGGCGATGGCGACCCGGCCGTGCTTCGGGGCATCCTTCGCCAGCAGGGCTTCCGCCATGGTCAGAATTTCCGCTACGCCGGCCTTGTTATCGGCACCCAGCAGGGTGGAGCCATCCGTTACCACCAGCCGCTTGCCCGCAAGATC
>JAZUDA010000070.1:0-4032 GCA_045639455.1 Clostridia bacterium
TCGTATCATGGGTGCTGCTGTATAACCGGCTGCTGCTTTCCTCCGTGAACGCGGCGCTCGCCCGCAGCCGGGGCATACGTACCAATCTGGTCAGCTATGCATTCGCGGTACTGCTTGCGCTGGCGGTCATGCTGGCCATTCGCTGGGTTGGTGTGATGCTGATCAACGCCCTGCTGATTCTGCCTGCCGCGGCCGCCCGAAATATGACCCAAAACAGCCGCGGGTATACGCTTTGGAGCGTGCTGATTGCGCTGTTCAGCGGCATCGTGGGCCTTATCTGCGCCTATTATCTGAACACCTCCGCAGGTGCCGCCATCGTGTTGGCGTCGGCTGTGTGCTACTTTGTCAGCCTGGCGGTGTCTGCCATGAACTGCCGTGTGAAACGGCGGAAAGGGGATAAAACATGCGCCTGATTCAACTTTTTGATGGCATGGACGCGCGGGAAAATGTTCCGCTGAGGGACTATACCACATTGTGCATCGGCGGCCCCGCGGATGTGCTGATTGAGGTGGCCGATGAGGAAGAAATCCTCCGGACGATGAAAATCTGCCGGGAAAACAATGTGCCTCTCTTGGTCATGGGCAACGGCTCCAATATCCTGTTCCGTGACGGCGGCATGCGGGGTGTTGTGTTGCATTTGGGAGAAAAATTTGCCCGGATTGATGTATCCGGCACAACCATGACTGCCCAGGCCGGTGCCCTGATGAAGGATGTTTCGCATGCCGCTTGCGATGCGGCACTTTCCGGGCTCGCTTTTGCCGAGGGGATTCCCGGCACCGTGGGCGGCGGCGTGTTCATGAACGCCGGGGCCTACAATGGGGAAATCGGCCCGCTGGTGGCGAGTGTCCGTGCCATTACCCCCGATGGAGAAGCCGTCACCCTTTCCGGCCCGGAAATGGACTTTGGCTACCGTCATTCGCTGGCGCAGGACCGAAAGCTGCTGATTACGTCCGTGACATTTGCCCTTCAGAGAGGCAATCGGGAGGAAATTGCCGCCGAAATGGCGGACCTTCATCGCCGCAGGGAGGAAAAACAGCCGCTGGACAAGCATTCCTGCGGCAGCACGTTTAAGCGCCCGGAGGGGCATTTTGTCGGGGCACTGGTGGATGATTGTGCCCTGCGGGGTACATCAGTCGGCGGTGCTATGGTCAGCACGAAGCACGCGGGATTCCTGATTAACGAAAACAACGCCACGGCGAAAGATTTTTTAGCCCTGATTGAACTGGTTCAGCGCCGTGTATACGAAAAAAGCGGTGTCCTGCTGACACCGGAGGTTCGGATTATGGGGGAGGAGGCAGAATGAGAAAGCTGCTGAAACACCTTCGGACCCATTTGCGGGAGTGCGTCTGCGCCCCGCTTTTTAAGCTTTGCGAGGCAGCACTGGATCTGATTGTGCCGCTGGTGATTGCTTCACTGATTGATAACGGCATCGCGGGCGGAGAACGGGACTATGTAATCCGCATGTGCCTGCTGTTGCTGGGGCTTGGTGTGGCAGGGCTTGCTTTTTCCATTACGGCCCAGTATTTCGCTGCCAAGGCAGCGGTTGGCTTTTCCGCCCGGGTTCGTCATCTGCTGTATGAAAAAATCCAGGGCTTCGGCTATTCGAATCTTGACACCTTGGGCACTTCCACAATCATCACCCGCATGACCAGCGATGTGAACCAGCTGCAGTCCGGCGTGAATCTGGCGCTGCGTCTGCTTCTTCGTTCGCCGTTTATCGTCTTCGGCGCGATGGTGATGGCGTTTACCATCGACACGCCGTCGGCACTGATATTTGTGGGCGTGATTGTGTTGCTGAGTCTGGTCGTGTTCGGTATTATGCTCTGGAGCATTCCCCGGCATAAAACCGTGCAGAAAAAGCTGGATGCGCTGACGGGGGCCATCCGCGAAAACCTGACCGGCACCCGCGTGGTGCGGGCGTTCACAAGGGAACAGGAGGAGATTGACTCCTTCGCCCAAAAGAATGACAGCCTGTCCGGGCTGCAGCAGTTCGTGGGGCGCGTGACCGCCGCCATGAACCCTGTGACTTATGTGCTGATCAACCTGGCAGTTATTGTCCTTATTTCCACTGGCGCCCTCCGCGTGGAGACGGGCATCCTGACACAGGGTGCTGTAGTCGCACTGTATAACTATATGTCCCAGATTCTGGTGGAACTGGTCAAACTGGCCAATCTGATTATTTCCATTACGAAGGCGGTGGCCTGCGGAAATCGGATTCAGGCGGTTCTTGACATGGAAAGCACCATGCGGGACGGCGGGGGAGCCAAAGAGAACCGCGGCGCGGAGGAAACAATCCGACTGGAGAATGTATCGCTGACCTATGACGGGGCAGGCGCGGAAAGCCTGTACGGCATCAGCATGACCGTGCGCCGCGGGCAGACCGTGGGCATTATCGGCGGCACAGGCAGCGGCAAGACCTCGCTGGTAAACCTGATTCCACGCTTCTATGACGCTACCTCCGGCCGCGTGCTGGTGGATGGGGCGGATGTGAAGGATTATGAACTGAAAACGCTCCGGGGCAAAGTGGGCATTGTGCCGCAGAAGGCGATCCTTTTCGCAGGAACCATCCGGGAAAACCTGCTGTGGGGCAATGAGAATGCCACGGAAGAGGAACTGCTTTCGGCGATCCGCGCGGCCCAGGCGGAGGATGTGATCGCGGCCAAGGGCGGCCTGGACGCGAAGGTGGAGCAGGGCGGGAAAAACCTGTCCGGCGGCCAGCGTCAGCGGCTGACAGTAGCAAGGGCCCTGGTTCGCAAGCCCGAAATCCTGATTCTGGATGACAGCGCGTCCGCCCTGGACTTCGCTACCGAGGCAAGACTGCGCCGGGCCATTTCCGCGCTGCCTTTTCACCCCACCGTGCTGATTGTATCACAGCGCACCTCTTCTCTCCGGGGGGCGGACGCCATCGCGGTGCTGGAGGACGGACGCCTGTGCGGCTTCGGTACTCACGATGAATTGCTTGCCTCCTGTGATGTGTACCGGGAGATTCACGAGTCCCAGTTCCGGAAGGAGGATGCACGATGAAAACGAAAAAAAGCACGTTGAGCAAAGTCCTTTCCGCAATCAGCAAATACAGGGCTCTCGTCTTTCTGTCACTTGCCCTTGCCGCCGTCAGCGCCGGAAGCGGGCTGTATCTGCCTGTTCTGGTCGGCCGGGCGGTGGACGCCATCCTGGGGCCGGGCAACGTTGACTGGACGATTGTGGGCAGAAACCTGCTGGTCATGGGCATCATGGTGGGCGTAGGCGCAGCGGCGCAGTGGGTGATGAACGACCTAAACAACCGTGTCACCTGCCGGGTGGTACGGGATTTGCGTAACCGGGCATTCATCACCGTTCAGCATCTGCCGATTTCCTATCTGGATTCGCACCCGGTCGGCGAAACGGTTAGCCGGCTGATTTCCGATGTGGATACGCTGGCGGACGGTCTGCTGCTGGGCTTTTCCCAGCTGTTTTCCGGCGTGGTGACCATCGCAGGGACGCTGATTTTTCTTCTCACGCTGTCCTGGCAGCTGGCACTGGTGGTTGTGGTGCTGACCCCTCTTTCGATGTTTGTGGCACGGTATATCGCGAAAAATACCCACGACATGTTCGCCCTTCAGAGCAAGACCAAGGCGGAACAGACGGCCTTTATTGACGAAACCGTTTCCGGGGGCAAGGTGGTGCGGGCCTTCGGGCAGGAAAGCAAGTGCGTGGAAAAGTTTGACGAAATCAACTCCCGTTTGCAAAAATGCGCCCTTCGGGCCACGTTCTTTTCTTCTATTACCAATCCTGCGACCCGTTTTGTGAATAACGTAGTCTATGCCTGTGTGGCGCTGACAGGCGCCCTGCTTGTCATCGCGGGCGGCGGGTTCACGGTGGGCTGCCTTTCCGCGTGCCTGGGGTACGCGAACCAGTACACGAAGCCGTTCAACGAGATTTCCGGCGTGATCACGGAGCTTCAAAATGCCTTCGCCTGCGCAGACCGGGTCTTTGCCCTCATGGAGGAGAAACAGGAGGAAGAAACCGGTACGGGAGCACTCACAAGCGCCCAAG
>JAZUDA010000071.1:0-9669 GCA_045639455.1 Clostridia bacterium
CAGCCGGTGACGCTGGCGCACCATCTGGGCGCGTATGTGGAAATGACGATGCGGGATATCAGCCGCATTGACGATATGCTTGCCCGCAGCAATACCTGCCCGCTGGGCGCAGCGGCGCTGGCCGGAACAACCTATCCGCTGGACCGTCAGTATACGGCGGAGCTGCTGGGCTTTGACAAGCCCACCGCCAACAGCATGGATTCCGTTTCCGACCGGGACCATATCTGCGAGCTGCTGTTTGACATGAGCATGATCAGCATGCATCTTTCTCGCTTCTGCGAGGAGGCGGTGATGTGGAGCAGCGACGAATACCGCTTCATGGTGATGGACGACGAATGGAGCACCGGCTCCTCCATCATGCCGCAGAAGAAGAACCCCGATGTGGCGGAGCTGATCCGCGGGCGTACCGGCCGTGTTTACGGCGCGCTGATGGGTGTGCTGACGATGATGAAGGGCCTGCCCCTGGCGTTCAACTCCGATATGCAGGAGGACAAGGAAGGCCTGTTCGATGCCATCGATACCGTGAAGCGCTGCCTGGCAGCGGTTTCCGGCATGGTGGAAAGCGCGTCCTGGCAGAAGGACCGCATGCGGGCCAGCGCGAAAAAGGGCTTCACCAACGCCACGGACGTGGCGGATTATCTGGTCAAGAAGGGCATGCCCTTCCGTGACGCCCACGGCGTATCCGGCCGGCTGGTGCTGCGCTGCATTGAACTGGATTGCGACCTGGATTCCCTGCCCATCGGGGAGTACAAGGCGGAAAGCGATTTGTTCGAAAAGGACATCTATGACGCCATCGCGCTGGAGACCGTGGTCGACGCGCGTACTACCTTCGGCGGTCCGGCCCCGGAGGGCGTACGGGACATCATCGCGGGGTATAAGGA
This sequence comes from Clostridia bacterium, assembly GCA_045639455.1. Lineage (GTDB taxonomy): Bacteria > Bacillota > Clostridia > Christensenellales > Aristaeellaceae > JAZUDA01. The sequence continues at coordinate 882 of JAZUDA010000071.1, forward strand.
ATATCTTGCGTCCGTTGAAGAATAACCGATTCGGAAAGAAATCCGCCGGGGACGAACGTCCTCAGCGGATTTTTGTGTGCCTGAAAAAGGGGGGTCAGTCCCGCTCCGTCAGGGACTTGACGCGCTCGCCCGCCCGGCCGGCCTTGAGGTCGCCCAGGTCGATGACGTCGATATCAAGCTCCGCCGCCCGCGACCGCGTGATGGCCCGGCAGGATCTGGCGGTGACGATGGCCGCCTTCGCCCCGTTGCCGCCGAAGCGGTCGCGGAGAATGGCCAGCTCGTTCAGCGCCTCGGTGGTGATTTCACACGTCTTGCAGCTGATAAACACCGGCGTGACGCCCTTCATGGCCATGACGTCGATTTCATTCGTCACCTCCGGCTGCTTCCCGTCGCCGTCCCAGCTGACGATGACGCTGGTGCGGACATCGTTGAAGATGCCGGTATCCAGGCAGGCTTTGTAGATGTAGAGCTCCAGCACGCTTCCGATATCGCGCAGCCACGCGCGGACCTGCAGGTCGAGGAAGGAGAAGGAGACGGGATCGCCGGGGCGCACGTCACGGAGGAAGCCGATTTTTTCCAGCGCAAGAAGGCAATCCACCGGTGCGTTCACCTTCGCGCCACGGCTGCCGGTCAGCACGGGGGCCGCCTCCACATTCAGGGAGTCCTTTTCGGACTGGGAGGCAAGCTGGATGTAGTTCACGATTTTTGTCCATTGGGTACGGAAGCGGAGGTAAAGGGCGAAGAACGGGTCGATTTTGTCCATGTACCCGGCAAGAATGCCGTTATCCACCCTGCCCGCGCGGGCGGAGCCGCCCGCCATGAGGATGCAGTCCTCCACATCGTGCAGGACGGTGCAGGGCAAATCATCGGCAAAGTCCGCACCGTGGATATTGAAAAAACGGTTCCTGCGGCGGCTGTAGGTAAACACGGGCAGCTCCTGCCCGGCGCAGAGAAGGCCGCCGGCGAAAAGGGCCGCGTCGGTCCCGCCGGTGATATCCATCATGCAGTCGCCGTATTTTTCGCACACGGAGCGAAGCTGTTTGAGCAGCTTGCCGCTGTTGTACATGCTTGATTCCAGAAACACCGCCTCTGTGTCAAGGCCGCGGTGTTTGAGATAGCTCCGCACCTTCTCCTGTACGCGGCGGTCCTGGGCGATCTCCGCCGGGCAGAGAAATACCGTCCGCCCGGGGCGGAACACCTCTGAGGCCAGCACATTCTCAATGGGGCGCTCATCGTAGAGCTCAATCAGCGTTTTCATCCTGTCACCTCTGTTTTGCCGGATTACATACAGTATACCACAAACGGGAAGCGCCGCCGGTATCCGTTCTTTGAAAAAAAGAAAAAATTGTATTTTGGTACTTGACAGATAAACTTTATTAGGATATAATCCTATTAAGGATTGATTCCTTGCAAGGAGGGCTTTATGCAGCGTAGGAACACCGTCCAGAAGGAAATGGTACTGCGGGCCGTGCGGGAGCTGCAAAGCCACGCCACGGCGGAGGAAATCGCCGCCCGGGTACGGGAGGAGAACCCCACCGTCAGCAGGGGTACCGTGTACCGCAACCTGAACGTGCTGGCGGAGGAGGACGCGGTCCTGAAGATTGGGGTGCCCGGCGAGGCGGATCATTACGATCACAACACCGCGCCCCACTACCATGTCCTGTGTGTCCGCTGCGGAAAGGTCTCCGATGCGGAAATGGACGGGGCACCCGATATGATGGCGCGCGTCCGCGGGCCGCAGGGCTTTCATTTCCTGGGATGCGACGTGATTTTCAAGGGCATCTGCCCTGAATGCGGCAGCAAAGACTGACATCCGCGCGGCAGGGGCCGCGAAACGGTACTTCCCCGCGGAAGCGGGGAAAATAAGAATAGTACGGAGGAAAAAGACAATGGCCAACAAGTACACCGGAACCCAGACCGAAAAGAACCTGGAGGCTGCCTTCGCGGGCGAATCCATGGCACGGAACAAGTATACCTATTTCGCTTCCAAGGCGAAGAAGGACGGCTTTGAGCAGATTTCCGCCCTGTTCCAGAAGACTGCCGACAACGAGAAGGAACACGCCAAGATGTGGTTCAAGGAGCTGAACGGCATCGGCGATACCGCCGAGAACCTGGCCGCCGCCGCCGATGGCGAGAACTACGAGTGGACCGACATGTATGAGGGCTTCGCCAAGACTGCCGAGGAAGAGGGCTTCCCGGTGCTGGCCGCCAAGTTCCGCCTGGTTGCCGCCATCGAAAAGCACCATGAGGAGCGTTACCGCGCCCTGCTGAAGAACGTGGAAACGGCCCAGGTCTTCGCCAAGAGCGAGGTCAAGGTTTGGGAATGCCGCAACTGCGGCCACATCATCGTGGGCGAAAAGGCCCCCGAAGTATGCCCCACCTGCGCCCATCCCCAGTCCTACTTCGAGGTTCATGCCGAGAACTACTGATTTCGGGAATAACAAAACGGGAGACAGTCTGAAAAAGACTGCCTCCCGTTTTTCGTTGCGATTGATTATCCACGTGGTAATCCGGGGAAAAAAGTATATAATTCAAACGGGAAATATGAAATCGGGCTGAACGTGCCTGAAAAAACCAAATGTTTTTTTCGCGAACCGTCGATAAAAATCAAAGCCGGTTCGTCTATATATATGTAAAGGGGGTGATCGCGACATGCAATCAGTCAAGGATCCGGGCTGTGGACATGAAGAAGCGATGATACGGATGATGAATGAGTGGCAGTTGCCGCTTTTGCGCCTTTGCTATATTCAATTACAGGACAAAGGGCTGGCGGAGGACGCGGTACAGGAGACATTCCTGAAGGCGTTCCGCGGCATGGACTCTTTTCGCGGCGAGTGCGGTGAAAAGACCTGGCTTACCCGAATCGCCGTCAACACCTGCCGCGATATGCAGCGGGGCGGATGGTTCCGGCATATGGACCGAAGGGTAACGCCCGATATGCTGCCGGAGGCGGCTGTTCCGCCAAGCGAGGATCATTCCGACCTCACACTGGCTGTTATCAATCTGCCGCGAAAGTACAGGGAAGCGATTATGCTGTACTATTATCAGGATATGGACACGACGGAGATCGGCGCCGCGCTTGGCATCGCGCAGTCCTCCGTCTCAAACCGGTTACGAAAAGGAAGAGAGCTGCTGCGCAAAACGCTGGAAGGGAGGGACCGGAATGACTGATAAGCTGAACCGAAAAGACTTCCATGAAGCCATTGATACAACCTTGTCCGGCCTTCAGCCCGATCCCTGGCTGTACCGGCGTGTGGCAGCCGGATTGGAAGAAGGAGAAAAACAAGTGAAAAGAAGGTTCTCAACGGCGCTGGTAATCGCGCTTATCATCGCCATGCTCGGCGCTGTGGCGTTAGCCGCCACGCTGCTCAGCCATCAGGAAGTGGTGGAGCAGGTAGCGATTCCTTTGGCGAAGGAAAATGACGGACAGGTCAGCGCCAATAATCTGTATTCAACGGAGGATCTGTCGGAGCTGGTCCGCGAGCTCAATGAAAACGGCATTACCCTGGAAGAAAACAACAGAATTATGCAGAGCCTGAAAAACGGCCAGGCCTATTACGAGGAAGAAACTATCATGGAAATCTGCCGCCAGGCCTTTGGCGGGAATTTCTACACCTGGACCCTCGAAGAGCAGGACTGGTATGAACGGCTGATGGTTGATATCAGATTCTACGAAACCTATGAATCCAGGCTTCCCGGCGAAGAAAACATGAAGTATGAGGACGCGGAGGCCTTCGCCTTCAGCAGGCTCCGAAAGGTATACGGTGAGGAGCTTGAGGCGGAGAACCGGGAAGTATATCAGCTGAGCCGGCAGTTCTATCATGATGCGGAAAACGGCGGAAAAGCGTCCTGGAGCTTCACGCTGGAGCCTCTGGATGTGACACACGGCCGGTACAGCATCCGCTTTACGGACGAGGATCCCGTTGGCACCGCGTCCGTCAGCGCCGATATCCCGGACTGGACAAAGCCCTATACCGGCACGGAACTGATTAACCAATTCCATACCGCGTACTCCTATGCGCAGGGCAGCTGGTCTCAACCTGCATGGAGGCAGCTGCATGAAATGATGCGGGGCGCGGAGCTTGAACCGGGCGGCTTCTATTATACAGCCTGCAGAGGGTATCTTCTGACCGGCTACCCGGACCCGACGGAGAATGAAATCACCCGGGACGAGGCCATCCGCATCGGCAAGGAAGCGCTGCAAATGGACCGTGCGGCGCTGGATTCCGCCGTATTGACCGAATACGAGGGCAAGAGGACCTGGCTGGTGGGAATGGTCATCAATCAGCCCGATTACCCGCAGACGGACGATGAAGCGGGAACGTATGTAATCGCCATCGACAGCGCCACGGGGAAGGTCGAAAGCGTCCGGAAGAGTACGGAGGATGACGATATTTCCTTCGCCTTCGTACCGCAGGCCGCCTATGAAAAGGCGTGGGAGGGCATCCTGAAAAACAGCGATTATGTCCGCCTCGCGAAGGACGCGCTGCGCGAAGCCTATCCCGATTTGAACATGGATGTGTATAAGGTCAACGATCGGGGCGGCAAAAACCACAACATGTATTTCACCTCGAAGGACATCCGTCAGGGGGACGCGTCCGTCTCGGTGAGCCCGGAGGGGACGGTCCTGACCGTGGCCGCCGACCCGCAGCCCTTGAATGAAAGCAACATTTTCACCCGCTTTTCCTCCGCTTACGGCTATTTCGGCAACTGGGGCCAGGATATCTGGATCCGGCTGGGGCAGGAAATGGAAACGATGACCCCGGCGAAGTGGGAAAGCAGGCTGCTCAAGGATACCCGGTATCCGGAGGAGGCCTCCGTACCGATCGGTCATGAAAAGGCGCGGGAGCTGGCCATCATCGCCGGCGGGAAAAGAACGGCGGAGGTGAATACCTGCGTGCTGGTCGGGGCGGAACCGCACCCTGTATGGATCATCCGCCTGCTGACGGATGAGGCAGACAACCCGGTGCTGGGGATTGACGCGGAAACAGGCGATGTGGTGTTTACCGAACAGTACAAGACCGACTATACGCCCAAATATGTGTTGTATACCCTGCCGGCAACATGGCGCAAGGCGGAGCTGGAAAACCTCGGCGCCCCGTATATGGCGAAGGTCGCCGTCACGCACGAGTTCGGCGATATGTGGCTGGACGAGCCGGAGCTGGATGTGGACAATACAAGCAATTGGGAGTGCCTGCAGGATGGGCTGACGGTACGGTATATCGGCCGCTGGGCGGGCATGAAGAGCTATGAGGTGGAGCTGGATGAGAACGGCTTCGTGCTCCGCTGCGAGGAAACGGAATCCTCCAGCACGGAAATCGGGCCCGGGAACCTGCCTGAAGATGAGCTTGTTCCGATGCCCACGCCGCTCCCGGACGGAAAGCCCTGGTTTTTCGGCATGGATTTCGCGGACGCGGCGTTCTGGGACGAAATGGAAAGCAAAATGGCGGAATACGGCGTATCACCGGAAAACCGCCGCATGAAGGAAATGGAATGGGAATCCCTGTACGGAGATTTCTCGCAATGGCCGACGGATTGCCAGGTGATCTCCCATTTCATGTCCCAGCCGGACGCAGTCATGTTTGAAAACGGTTATCCCTTATTCCCGCGTGAAGGCAAGAAGACCCGGGAAGAAATCTACGCCCTCGCCAAAGAGGCCTTCCATCGGGAGGCGGACGGCATCATGGGCGCCGAATGGGTCGACGGCCTGCGCCTTGACGGTATGCTGTGGAGCAAGGTCTACGCGAATGAGGGCGAGGAGATCAACGGGCCCTGCTGGTTCATCAATATGGAGATTTATGATGAAGCGCTTGGGTCCTGGGAAGCAAAGGGATATGTGATTCTGAATGAGGACGGGGAAGTCCTCCTGTCCGTGCTGGAACTGATGAGCAACGGGTGACGCGGGGAGGACGTTCGGGGGGAGGATAGGGGCCTGCCCGGCCCCTATCGTCCCCCGGCAGGGAACACGTTCCCCGCACCCTGTTATGGGGGTTTTAAGGCGGGAGTGCGCTGCTTTTGTCTGCGGGAGTGTGCTTCTGGCGTGTCTCCTCGGCGGGAAACACAAGTGTTTCCGCCATCGTCAACCCGCCCGAAGCCAGCGGACGGAACTTGTTCCGTCCGCGCCCCGCGTTCCGCGGGGGAATTCCTACCGGGGAATATGCAGAAAAGAATGTATTATGAATACAGCAGCCTGTATGAACGGGACGCGTTTGAGGCCATCGGCCTGATAACCCGCGTGGAAAGGCGGATTTTGAAGGGCAGCACAGACCGTGAATCCGTCCGGGGCGGCTGAAACGGGTCGCGGAACAGCCGGAACACTCATCATTCGGGCCGGAGAGATGTCTTTTCATGTCGGAAAGACATCTCTTTTTTACTGTTTTCGACAAAATGAATAGATATGCGATAAAAACAAAATTTTTTTGATAAAAATTCAAAAAAGGTGTTGACAAATGAAAGAAAGTGTATTATTATACGCATCGTAAACAACAAATATTCATTTCGGAGGAGTAAACACCATGAAGAAACTGATCGCTTTGGTTCTGTCCCTGATGCTGGTTCTGTCCTGCGCGGCCGCGATGGCGGACGATGCCAAGCCCCTGGCCGGCAAGACCCTGACGGTTGCCATGAGTCCTGACTTCATGTTTTTCGAGTCCCCTTCCCTGACCGAGCCCTGCGGCTATGAAGGCCTGGATATCGATATCCTGAAGTCCCTGTCCGGAAAGCTGGGCTTCGAATTCGTCATCAGCCCCATGACTTTCGCTTCCCTGATCGGTTCTCTGCAGGCCGGCACCGCTGACTTGGTCATCTCCGGCATGAGCGAGAACCCCGAGCGTGCTGAAGCGGTTGACTTCTCCATCATCTATGCTGAGACCGATTTCGGCGTTGTCGTTCCGATCGACTCCGAAATCTCCTGCTACGATGATCTGAAGGGCAAGACCATCTGCTGCTCTCAGGGCGCTACCCTGGAAGACGTGATCCAGAACATCGAAGGCGCTACGCTGAAGACCTATCAGGGTCAGTCCAATGTTGGCCTCGCGGTTGCCCAGGGCAGTGACGGCGTTGTGGCCGGCATGACCTCCATCAACGGCACCAAGAAGCTGAGCACCACCATGCTCGACGCCAACAATCAGCCCCTGCTCAAGTACTTCGTGCTGGAAGCTGACGGCATCCATGATATCTACAACATCGCCTTCCCCAAGGGCTCCGAGCTGAAGGACATCTTCAATGCCGGCCTGCAGGAAATGATCGATTCCGGTGAAATGGACGAGCTGATCAAGAAGTGGCTCTACTGATGACCGGTATCGCCGGGAAAAACAAGTAACTCGGCGGGGCTGCCCTTGGGCAGCCCCCTTTGGTGTGTTTGCCGATACTACGCGATAATTCCGCACTGATGAGGTCCATATGAATCTGAATTTTTCGGTGATTGTTCCGTATCTGGGCAAGTTCGGCGATGCGCTGCTGGTGACCCTGAAGGTGACCGGCTGCTCCCTTCTGTTTGCCCTGCTTTTGTCCATTCCGCTGTCTCTGTGCAAAATTTCCAACGTCAAGGCCCTGCAGGCGTTCGCGAATTTCTATACCTCAATTTTCCGCGGCGTGCCGATTCTGGTGCAGGTCTTCTTGATGTATTTCGGTGTGCCGTTGGTGACCGGCCTGCGCTTTACGGCATTCACGGCGGGCGTGATTGTGTTCTCCATGAACTCCGCAGCCTACATATCCGAAAGCATGCGCGGCGGCATCAAGGCGATCGACAAGGGCCAGTACGAGGCAGCCATGGCGCTGGGCGTAGGCTACGCGCGCATGATGAAGGATATCATTCTGCCCCAGGCCATCAAGTCCGTCCTGCCCAGCCTGGTCAATGAATTCATCGGTCTGCTCAAGAACACGACCCTGATTGCCTCCATCGGTCTGGTGGATATTCTGCGCGTTGGTCAGCTGATCCAGGCCGCCACCTACCGCGCCTTCGAGCCCTTCCTGGTGATTTCTGTTTTCTACTATATTCTTGTTATGTTCCTGTCGTATCTGGGCAAGCTGCTTGAAAGGTGGGTGAACAGAAGTGATCGAGGTTAAGGGTCTTTACAAGGACTTTGGCAAGCTGCACGTATTGAAGGGCGTGTCCCTGTCCGTGGGCAAGGGCGACGTGGTCAGCATTATCGGGCCCTCTGGCAGCGGCAAGTCCACGCTGCTGCGCTCCATCAACCTGCTGGAAAAGCCCACCTACGGCGAAATCTGGGTGGACGACAAGCTGATTACCCCGCCCGATCCGTACCTGCATTTTGACGTTATCCGCGCCTCGGAGACCTATCAGAAAATGATGGCACAGGGCGGCGAAGACGCGCAGGTGATTGCCGAGATCAAGGAAAAGGATCTGCTGAAGAAGCGCGAGGGCAAGCAGTACGCCGAGCTTCTTGCCAATATCGAAAAAGAAAACATTGTCCCCGCCGCGGAGGTGCGCCGCAAGGTGGGCATGGTGTTCCAGCACTTCAATCTGTTCCCGCACATGACCGTGCTGCAGAACATGATTTACGCCCCGACCAAGGTGCTGAAGCTGCCGCAGAACGAGGCCATCGAGCGCGCGGAAGCGCTGCTCCGGTCAGTCGGCATGATTGAGAAACGCGATGTTTACCCCGGCACGCTTTCCGGCGGCCAGAAGCAGCGCGTCGCCATCGCCCGCGCGCTTTGCATGGAGCCCGAGGTGGTGCTCTTTGACGAGCCGACGTCCGCTCTTGACCCCGAAATGGTCAAGGAGGTGCTGGATGTCATCAAGCGTCTGGCCACGACCGGCATCACC
>JAZUDA010000072.1:0-4049 GCA_045639455.1 Clostridia bacterium
AGCGATCCCTTCGCCCGTCTGGACCAGACCGGTGTCGGCAAGCTGATGGAGATGGCTATCAAGCTGGGCCGACCTGTGAACAACAAGCTGCACGTTGGTATCTGCGGCGAGCACGGCGGCGATCCGACCTCTGTGGAATTCTGCCACAAGATTGGTCTGGACTACGTTTCCTGCTCTCCCTTCCGTGTACCGATTGCCCGTCTGGCCGCCGCTCAGGCTGCCATCAAGGACATGAAGTAAGATCCCTGATTGCATAACTGAATACAAAACCTATGAAGAGTGCGCGAGGGACAAGCCCGTTGACCGCACAGCAACCTGCCGGAAGGTAAGGTGCTAAAGCTTGACCGATGGGTTTTCAACGCGAATTGGGCACCCGTCGGAAACGATGGGTGCCTTTTTCTGCCTCTTCATATCGTATAAGGAGGCAGATTATTATGAAAAACTCTACCCTGCTGCACATTCCTCACGCGTCAACCGTAATTCCCCCACAGTACCTTTCTTCATTTGAAAGTTCTAAACTGTCACACGAAATTGCCGTGATGACAGACTGGTTTTGTGATGAACTATTTGACTGTTGCAGGGATAAGATTGTATTCCCTGTGAGTCGCCTGGTATGTGATGTGGAACGTTTTCGCGATGATAAAGACGAAATCATGGCACAAATCGGTATGGGTGTAACATATCGAAGCACATCTGACTTGCAACGCCTTCGAAATATAACAAAGACCGAACGGGCTGAAATTCTTATCCGATATTACGACGTCCATCATGAAGCTTTTACGAATGCCGTCAGAGATAAATTGGACACTTTCGGGCATTGTTTAATCATTGACTGCCATTCGTTTTATCCTATTCCGTTGCCGTATGAAATCTGCCAGCAGGAAGACCGGCCAGATTTTTGCATTGGCACTTCCGTTTATCATACACCTGTTTCAATAACAAATGCGTTATGTGCCACATTGGAATCCAAAGGTTTTACAGTAAGCTGTAACAGCCCATTTGCGGGAACAATTGTTCCAATAGAGTTTTATGAAAAAAATCCGAACGTATTCTCTGTAATGATTGAGATAAACAGAAGACTTTATATGGATTCGACAGGCAATAAAAACAATGATTTCAAAAAAATCAATTCAATTGTAAAAGAATGTGTAAAGGCCGCAGAAAATGTGCCGGAAAAATGAAAGCTTTTCAGATTTGGCAACCTTGCCACTGCAAAATATTACCATATCAAAAAAAAGCGCCAACAAATAGTGCGGCTATTTGTTGCCATTTTTGAAAAAAAGCTTTATAATGAAAGCCGTATTTGATTTTCTTCACTTTTTACTGACAGGAGAGAAAGGATATGAACGCATACTTTGCCGGCGGGTGCTTTTGGTGTATGGAAAAGCCTTTCCATTTGATGGATGGCGTTATCAGCGCGACCAGCGGATACTGCGGCGGCACAGAAGAAAATCCCGCCTACGCAGATGTAAAGGCACAATTGACAGGCCACAGGGAAACGGTGCGGGTGGAATATGATGAGCGTGTCATTTCCTTCGTGGAGCTTTTTGAGGCATTCCTGAAAAACATCGATCCTTTTGATGACGGTGGCCAATTTATTGACAGAGGAAGAAGCTACACCTGCGCGGTGTATTATGCGGACGAATCCCAGCGGAAGTACACGCTACAGCGTTTAGCGGAGATCGAGTGCAGAACCGGACGGAAGACAGCTGTCTCCGTAGAACCCTATCTGCGTTTCTGGCCGGCAGAAGAATACCATCAGGATTATGCCCGCAAGAATCCGGTTGATTACAGGAAAGAGTTGGAAGAGTCCGGACGGCAGGGTTTCCAAAGCAAAGTGGAAGCAAGAACCGTCACAGTTATCACCCAAAAGCAAAAAGGTCGCGAGTAAAAATCCTCGCGGCCTTTATTGATAGAAAACTTTCCCATGCGAATCAAAGCAGCGGCAGATAGGACAGCGCAATAGCCACAACAATGGAGGGAAGCAGATTGGCAACCTTGATATGGAACTTGTCGCCCAGCATGATATTCATGCCGATACAGAGGATCAATAGATTCCCGACCAGGGAAAGACAATCCAAGGCATGCGTATTCAGTAGCGGAGAAAGTAAGCCTGCAAGCAGAGTAATCCCGCCTTGCAGAATAGCGACGGGAATGGCAGAAAAGACGCAGCCCTTGCCCATAGAAGCCGCCATGACAAGAATAATCGCAAAGTCCAGGATGGACTTGGTCAAAAGTATGGAATAATCCCCCACCAATCCGTCCATCAAGCTCCCCATTACAGCCATTGCGCCAATGCAGACCGTGCAGGAGCCTGTGACGAACCCATCCACAAAGGCAGAATCCCGGCTGCTGCCTGTTTTCTGTTTCAGCCAAACGCCGAATCGCTCCGTGGCTCCTTCCAGATTCAGCGCCTCGCCAAGCAGCGCGCCGATGACAAGGGACAAGACCATCAGAAGACCGTCCTTAGTTGAAAAGACCCCATCGTTATACACAAGCGCCTTCGAGCAAAAGCCGGCGATTGCGGTTCCCATGGTGGCAAGGCCAAGCGCGGTTGTCATCATCTGACGGAAGCGCTCCTTCAGTCGACCTCCAAACACCAGACCAATCAAGCCGCCAACCACAATCGCTGCGACATTGATAATTGTACCTAAGCCGCGCATATTCGTTTACTCCTCATAACGGAAGACATGTTTTCCGCCGAAAATATCGATAATCAAAATTGCGATATCGCCTGAATATAGGGGCGCTTCAAGAACTTCCGGTATGGTTGGTTCCTTTTGACTGCGTGAAAACACCGAGAGCGGGAAAAAAGTATCCCCGCGAAGGACGCCGAGCGCGACCTGATCCACCAGGTCAAGCCCTTTGGGGACAAACCCCGCGGGTGTAAAGCGAGACACACCGATTTGTTGCCCCGGGAGAGAAAACGACTTCAACTGAATCCCTAATATACCTACAGTGGGAAGGATTTCCGCCTCCAGAGAAGCCTGATAGCGGCAGGAAGAAACGATGAAACGGCAGGATTCATCCCAAATCCTGCGACGGGTGGTGGCGATAGCACCTATGCTCTTGTCAACGCCGATATATCGTCTTTTCAAACGTTTCGCTGTTGCAAGGGTCGTCCCGCTGCCACAGCACAGATCGCAGACAATATCACCCGGCTTGGTCGTAGGCAGAATCATACGTTCCAGAAGCCGCTGCGGTTTTTGGGTATCATAACCTGTCCGCTGTGGATCCTTTTGCTGCAGATGGCTCACATCCGTCCAAACATCGCTGGGATATGCAGGCGTATCGTCGTAATATGTGTATGTCTTTCCGCCCACCGTTATGGTTCGGTAGGTACGTCCGTCATCGTCAGTCCGCTTCCGCATATGATTGTTGCGGTTTTCCTGGCGGTTGATGGGCACGCATGAAATATCAAACGCATAGTCTGGGGATTTCGCGTAAAAGAAAACAGTATCATGCTTTCTGGAAAAATATTTGGTCGCGCGTCCGCCCGTCTGGTAGACCCAGATAATCTCGTTCAAGAACTGCTTTTCTCCGAAAATCTGATCCAGCAACATGCGGACAGGCGCGTTCATACGACCATCCACATGAACAAACACAGTACCGGAAGGCGTGAGCAGTTCCTTTGCAAGTTCCAACAGGCCGCGCAGGAATGAAATATATTCCTCCCGGCCGGGAAAACGGTCAATGAACGCAGGTAACGTGACACAGGCTTTTCCGGTTTTCCAGCCCTGTTCGCCGACACGTTGCTTCAGGGTAAAGATATCTCCCGTATAGAAGGGCGGGTCAATATAGACCATCTGGACCTTGCCCCGGTATTCGTCCAATAAGGAATCGGCTAATGCAATTGTGTCTCCCCAATAGAGCGCGTTCTGAGTAGGTTCAAGGGAGGATTCCAGCGTATTGCCAACGCGTTTCCACATTTTCACAGTCCATCCCTTCTTAATAGATCATATTCGCTGAGTACTTTTTCAAGCCCTTCGAACCAGGGACTGTAAACAGCGTCCTCATAAAGCAATTCGCAGGCGGCTTGAACGCCGGAA
>JAZUDA010000073.1:0-3310 GCA_045639455.1 Clostridia bacterium
TCCTTGCGCAGGGTCAGCTCGTACCCACGCACCTGTATTTCAAGAGGGTCGCCCATGGGCGCAATCTTCACCATTTTCACTTTTGTCCGGGGAATCAGTCCCATATCCAGCAGCCGCAGCCGGAGGGCGCCCTCGCCTCCCACAGCGGTGATAATCGCTTCATCGTTGATCCGGAGTTCCGCAAGTGTCATAAAAAGCTCCTTTCACGCAGAAGAGTTGTCCTCTGCTAACTCGTATTATACCATCCCCGTTTCCGCCCTGTCAAGAAAAAATCAATGGACAGGATGTATGGATTATGCTATACTTTTTCCCGATCATCCATCCTATGCAAAAAGGAGTATTTTCCTGTATGAATACGAAACCGGATATCCGCGTAATCGCCATGGACATGGACGGAACGCTGCTGACGAGTGAAAAAACGATTAGCCCCGTCACCGTTGACGCGCTCAAAAAAGCACAGAAAAAAGGGGTCTATATCGCGCTGTGTACCGGACGTATGGAGGCGCATGGCGTGGTTATCGCGGCGGACGCCGGGCTCACCTGCGGTGCCATCGGTTCCAACGGCTGCTCCGTATGGGATTACAGGACGCGTTCCATCGTGCGGGAACGCTGCATGAAACCGGAAGACGCGGCTTTGGTGCGGCGGATTGCGGACCGCTACCCGAATGTCGTATACGATATTCACGGCAGGGGCCGGGTCACCAATTCCGTCGGTTCCCATTCCATTCTGGAAAAATTCGGTGATACGCTGCAGAATGATTTCGGCATTTACTACGGTGTCGGCAGACAAGACGTGGACGATGCGCTGCAAAACCCGGTATACAAGTTCTTCCTGCACAAATTCGTCAGTCCGGAGCAGCGTGAAGAGGTTCGCCGCGCGCTGGAGCAGATTCCCGGCATCTATATCACCGCCTCCGGCCCCAAAAATCTGGAAATCATGCCCCGCGGCGTGGACAAGGGCACCGGCATCGCCGACCTGTCCGACTATCTGGGCATCGGGCCGGAAAACGTGATGGTCTTCGGCGATTTCGACAACGATATGGCCATGTTCCTGAAGGCGGGCTACCCGGTCGCCATGGGCAACGGCACGGAGGAAATCAAAAACGCGGCTTTCTATGTGACCGATACCAATGACAACGACGGCATCGCGAAGGCCGTGGAAAAATTCGTGCTGTAAGATGGCGGCTTTGGTGTTATGAAAAAACGACAGGGATTGTTCCCTGCCGTTTTTTCTATCCTGTTTTCTTATATCATCGCCCGCAGAAGCTGCTCCAGCATTTCCCGTACCAGCCCGTCGACGGATTTATTTTTCACCACGTTCGCCAGGATTTTCACTGCGGCGATCGGGTTCATTCTCCGGAATTCGGAGATAGTCGCGGCGCCCGATTCCATCAGCGGCTCAAACAGGCTGTCGATGGCGGCCTTACGTTCCTCAACGGTCATGTTTTCCATCGTGGAATCCAGCATATTGTCAAAAACGCGGCTGGCAGCGGCCTGCTTTTCCGCCGTCACGAAGCCGGTGGGGGTTGTTTCCCACTTGAAGCCGTCGTGCGCCATCGGCCCCGATACGGTACTGGTCACCAGCCGGGGCGTGCCCGCCATTGTCAGGATGGTGCCCACCGTGGAATGCTGCGGCAGCACGGTCTCGACTTTGGTTTCCATATCCCGATAGCTTTCGTTTTCAAGGAAGGACGGCATGAAGCCCGGCCCGTCAAAGCTGGTAACGAAATGAATCCGCCGGCGGATTTCCTCCGGCACGCTGCAGGCGGCGTACACTGCCAGGTTGCCGCCCTTGGAATGGCCGCACGTGAACAGCGGGCCCGTTGTTTCCTCCCCCACCCGGGCGAGATATTGTGCCGCGTCCTGCTGAGCGGGAATCACATCCAGCACCGCCATATAGCAGTTTTCCTTCCAGCCGATGAACGTATCGTCCGTCCCACGGAAGGACACACACGTTGTTCCTCCGGGCAGGTTTCCCACGGTCACGGCGCAGAACTGCTCCACCTTTTCCGCGTCCACAATGTTCACAAAGCCTCGCAAAGTCAGACCGCCGAAACGGGCCGATTTGCCCATTTCCCGGAAGGCGGGCAGCACTGTGACGGATTGGAGCGAACCCAGATTGCTCACATCCTCGCTGTGGGAGGCAAAGTACATTTCAGCGGCCTTCGCCACGGTAACAGGCGTATCGCCGTCCGCGATGCCGGACAAATTCGGAACGGCCAGCTGGGAAAGTAAAAATAAATCCACCCGGTTCATGGGTGCCATTTCAAATGGCACATCCCCTCGCCAGATGATATAGTCCAGCGCATTCATTGCCGCATTCCGCCTCCGTTCAGGTATTCCTTCACCCAGGACAGGCGTGTTTCGCCCAAGGGTGTGTGTATTTTTTCCAATACGCCCGCCGTCCAGGCCAGATAATCCCGCCAAAGGGGCGGCTGCTCCGCCATCAGGCAGGGGCCGAGGAACAGCTCCTTTTCGCTGTATACCGTTTCACCCGGCACGGCCTGCATCAGCAGGTACAGCCTTCCGCCCTCACGCACAAGGCACTCCCGTATAATATGATACCCGGTTTCCATCACCGCGCAGCGGACGGTGTCCGCGTCCTTCTGCGGAGACAGCGTCAGCTTCGCGCCGTGAAAATGCGTTTGCCCGTTCCGCAGAATATGGGCAATCGTATCCCCGCCCATGCCCAGCACGGCGACCGACTCCGCCTCTGCGTCCGGCATGCCGTCGAAGACACGGAAGTCCCCGCTCAAGCGGCGCTGCGAAAAAAGCGCCCGGGCCTTATCCAAGGCGGGGGCGCTGATATCACAAAGCAGGGTGGAACCGCACAGGCCGTTTTCCAGCATATAGGCGGGAAGGCGGCCATGATCAGTGCCGATATCCGCAAAAAGCCCATCGCAACGGGCCATTTCCGCCGCGAGAAGGAGCCGGGCATCCGGCTGCAGGGGGCGGCTCATAGGTAATCCTTCAGTTTCTTGGCGCGGCTGGGATGACGCAGTTTCCGCAGTGCCTTGGCCTCAATCTGCCGGATGCGCTCACGGGTGACGTTGAACTCCTTGCCGACCTCCTCCAGCGTGCGTTGGCGGCCGTCATCCAGACCGAAACGGAGACGCAGCACCTTCTCCTCACGGGGAGTCAGCGTCTGCAGAACAGCGAAAAGCTGCTCCTTCATCAGGTTGAAGGAAGCCACGTCAGAGGGTGCGGGGGCATGCTCGTCCTGAATGAAGTCGCCCAGATGGGAGTCCTCCTCCTCACCGATGGGGGTTTCCAGGGAGACAGGCTCCTGGGCAATCTTGATGATTTCGCG
>JAZUDA010000074.1:0-6303 GCA_045639455.1 Clostridia bacterium
GCCCAGGAAGCAATCCAGCAGATTGCCCAGGTCGAAGTCGGTTTCCTGCGCCAGATCGTACAGGTTGGCCATCAGGCCGTCCTCCAGCCACTGCTCGTAATGCGCGCAGCCGCCGATGGCGATGACGGGCTGTTCGCCGGTCTGGGAGGCCAGCTGAACCTTGGTCTTCACGGCGGTGTAGTCGCCAATGTATACTTCGTCAACAAAAATGCCCTTTTCGGCGCCGACGGTCTCATTGAAGGCATTGACCAGGTTCACCAGCGCGGTGTTGTTGGCACCGCTGCCGCGGGTGTGCCAGAAAGCAATGTGCAGGGGCTCGTCCGCGGACGCGAAGGCGCACAGGGACAGAACCAGAACGAGAGACAGGACCAGGGCGAGAATCTTCTTCATACGTAACCTCCTGAAAATTTGCCGTTCACCGTACCGGGAACGGCCTGATGGGAAAATGATAACAGACAGGAAGAAAAAAGTCAAGTATAAACAGGCCGATGCGGTCAAAAAAGAACATAAACAGGACAAAGTAAAGGAGGAAAAAAAGATGGAAATGGAGATGAAAACGAATAAATATACAGCTTTGATGTATACATGTGCGAGATAACGGCCTCGATTCTCGGTCACGATTTCACCGCTCTCACCTGTTCCGAAGGGCTTATTTAGCCGGAAACACCATCCCTCAGCCCCTGAAATGTACGTGCGAACAATGCGATACCGGGTGGCGATTTGCTGCCACGATTTCACCGTTCCCGCCTGTTCCGAAGGGCTTATTTAGCCGAAAACGCCTTTCCCTGCCCCTGAAATGTAAGCGAACCGTCGTCAGACGGTCAAAATCCGGAAAAAAAGGACCGGAGGGGAGCTTGCTCACCTGCCGGTCCGAATGACGGATTTTGAACAGCGCGTACGCCAAAAAACAACAAATCATCCCTTTCAGCGGCACGGAAGAACTTTTCTTGCTTTCCCCCAATCCGCTTCCGAAAGTTTCGCCAGGCCTTTTTAAAGGCCGCGTGCCCCCCCACGGCCGCGTAACCTCCGTGCCACGGCCGCGTAATCGCGCGTAACCCCGGCCCCACGGCCGCGTAACTCCCGTCCCCTCGCGTAACCCCCGTCAGAACACCACGGGCATGTCGGTGTCCGCGAAGGGGTCCACCTCCTGCCGGCCGACGGGCTTCACCGATTCCGCGGCCAGCACCTGCAGCCGCAAGGAATCCTCCCCGAAAAAGGCGGAAAGCTGCTCGCCGGGGAGCGTCAGAGCGACAATCGATACGCGGGAAGTGCGGTTGTGCCGCGCGTACTCCCGGGCAACCTCGGCCCGGTCCAGAAAATGCATGGGCAAAACCAGGCGCGGATGCGTGGAGAAAATAAACTTGTTGATGCCCGCGTCATAATACGTTCCCTGCCGCGGATCCAACGGGAACATGGCAATATCGGGACGAATATCACCCATTTCAGACAAAACGGATTCAAATTCCGTCTCTGCCCGCTCAATTTCCCGGGTGGTGCTCTTGTCGCGCCAGTGCCAGAGGTTCAGGTCGCCGGCGTGGAAAACCGTAGTCTCCCCCGCGCGAACCAGGTACGATACGCCCACCTCCGTGGAGCGGAAGACGCTTACGGAGACCGACTCGCTCAGGGAAAGCACCTGCCCGGGACGCGCGCAGCGACAAAGCGGCCGGGTGGGAATGTCGTCCGCAAGAACCACCGTCACCGGATGCACATCGCGCCAGGTCAGCACAATGTCGTCAAAATGATCCGGGTGGTGGTGGGAAACGAAGACGTATACATCATCCTCTTTCGCCCAGGTCGCCGGGTCAATCTCGCGCTCGCCCAGGGCCCGGTTCCCCACCCCGCGCCAATAGTCAAAAATCAGCAGAGTATGGCCCAGCCGCACGGAAAAACCGCTGTGCCCGTAATAGGTAATCAACGCTTCTCTCTCCACGTTTGTGAGCCTCCTTTATCATAATTCTCCACTATTATGCACATTTTCGCCACAATTGTCAAGCTTTTGACATATATTCGGGATAAAACGGGTATTATTTAGGAAAAAATCTCCACTTTCCCCACTCAGCCCTCCACGGGAACGCTCTGCCCAAGACGCAGCGGGAACAGGTAAATCTCCTTCACCGGCATGCCCGTCACGCGGACAAGCGCCTCCCGGTAGAGCTTCAGCTGGGGCGCGTAACGCTGCACAAGCTCTGCCGGGTCGTCCACCCGGTCCGTCTTGTAGTCGCATAGCACCCACTGCCCCTCCTCCTCAAAGCACAGATCCAGCACGCCCTGCAGCAGCGTGTTCTCGTGGCCGGGCAGGCGCATGGTGAACGCCCACTCCCGGCGGCAAAGCTCGCTGTTCCGCGCGCGCAGGCCCAGCGGACTGTTCAGGAACGCCAGCAGCCAGCGGTGGTTCAGCAGCGCGGCCTCCTCGGCGGACAGAATGCCGTTCTCAGTCAGCGGCCCGATTGCCTTTGCCAGCGACTCCTCCGTCACAGGCTCCGGCAGCAGCGCGTAGTCAATCAGCCCCAGCACCTTGTGCGTCAGCGTGCCTCGCTCCGCCGCGGTCATAGGCTGCTCCTGCTCCTCCATCATGAAGCGGGGCAGGGCGGGCAGGTCCGACAGCGTCATCCGTGCCGGAGCCGGCATGGGCCGTGCCTTCATCGGCGCGTCCTCCTCCTCGCCGTTCTCCTCCTGACCCCGGACGAACGAGGTCACGGAGGTCTTCAGGGGGCTTGCTTCAACCGTTGGCGGAGTGTAAAAAAGTGAGGAAATATCAATATTTTTGGGAATCAGCACTTGGCGTAACACATCCGGCGCGCAAAGCATGATCTCGTCCGGCGCGCTGACCTCCGGGCGGATGTGAACCTCCCACGGATTGTCGCCGGCGCTGGCGGTCTTCCATTCCACGGTGTCAAGCGTCTGCAGGATGTTACCCTCGGGCAGGTCGCTCACCGCCTGACAGACCCAGTCCAGGAAGCAGGAGGCGCTTTCTGCCCGCGCCGCGCCGTTTTCCATGCCCCAGGAGGGTGCCACGCCGGGTACCGTGCCGTACAGGAACAGCTTGTACTCCGGCCTCGTCATGGCCACGTAGAGCATGCGCAGCTTTTCGGCCTTTTCCTCCCGTTTTTTCGCGGCTTTCGCGGCCTTTTGCAGCATCGTTTCCCGCTTCACCCGTGTGTCCGGGTTGATATTGCTGATGCCGATGCCGATTTTTTCGTGCAGCGTCAGTCCGGACTCGTTCCTTCGCCCGCCGAACGTTCCGCCCAGCCCCATTACAAACACGAACGGGAACTCCAGGCCCTTCGATTTGTGGACGGTCATGATTCGCACCACGTCCGCGTTCTCGCTCAGCACACGGGCGCCGTCGCCGCCGCCCGCCTTGCGGATTTTATCGCTGAAGGACAGGAAGCCTGACAGGCTGCCGTCATTGAAGCTTTCGAACTCCGTGGCCTTCTGGCAAAGCAGCAGCAGGTTCGCCTGCCGCGCGTCGCCGTTTTCCAGCACGCCGCAGGCGGCATACAGGCCGGTTTCCCGGCAAAGTGCCCATAACAGGCGGGAAAGATAGGTGTTTTGCGCCAGAAAACGCCATTCAGCCAGCTTTTCCAGCACATTCCGGGCGATTTCGGCCTCTTTTTCGTCCGACTCCGCATAAGCGCGGAAGGCCTGATAGTAGGTTTCTTCCCCGGGCCCGGCGTGCAGACGGATTTTCCCCAGCAATTCCTCCTTCAGGCGGAAGCAGGGTAGCTTCAGAATGCTGAGGAACGGGATGTCCTGCATGGGGTTGTCCAGCACGGCGCACAGCGCCATAATCTGCTTTACCTCGGGCATCTCAAATACGCCCTCGTCCGCCTCGGAATAGCAGGGAATGCCGTTCGCTGCCAGGATTTTCAGCACTTTTTCGGACTTGCCCTTCGCCGTGGGCATCAGAATGGCCATATCGCTGAATTTCGCGGCCCGCTCCTCACCTCGCCTGGTGCGGAACATGGTGCCGTGGAGCTGGTTGATCCGCTTCGCAATCAACGTTGCCTCGATTTCGGCCTCCTCCAGCTCCGCCTCCGAGGCGCCATCATCGTCTCCGTTACCGGGCTCCTCCGCTTCGTCTTTCTTTTTCTTTTTCAGAACGTACAGCTCAATGGGGCTTGGCTCGGCGCTTTTTTCAGGATAATTCAGCTCCGCATCGGGGTCGTAGTCCAGCTCTGTCACTTCGCTTCTCATGGCGCCGCGGAATACCTGGTTCACGCCGTCCAGAATATCCGAATGGGAGCGGAAATTCATCTGCAGGGTGATTTTTCGCTTTTCCGCGTCTTCATCCGCCCTGTATTCGGCCATTTTCCTCATAAAAAGGGTGGGGTTGGCCAGACGGAAGCGGTAAATGCTCTGCTTCACGTCCCCTACGTAGAATATTCTGTTGTTTTCGTTGTGCAGGCTCTGCAGAATGCTTTCCTGAATGTCGGAAATATCCTGGCACTCGTCCACGCTGATCAGCGAGAAACGGCCCGCAATTTCATCGCGGATTGCCGGATTATCCAGGATTTTCTTCATTTTGTGCTCCATGTCCGTAAACGTCAGGCCGAAAACCGCCTGCTTTTTTTCCGTAAAGCGGTTTTCAAAGTCTGTCAGCAGCTCATAGAGCGCGCGAACGCAGGGCTGAACGGCGTTCATGTCTTCCACCATCACGTCATCCGTATCCGCGAACATGTCGCCGGTATCCAAAAAACCTTTTTTGAACGCGTCGTTTAACTTTTTGAAGCGGTCTTTCCAGGCGATATTCCCCTCTGTATACTTTTTCCCGGATACGGTCGGCAATTTTTTGAAAATCGCGCCGCTCACCGTTGCACGGAACGCCTCAAGCCCCGCCGCGGCGGCCTCTTCCGCCCGGTCCAGCAGCTCAAAATAGCTTTGGATATATTCTTCAAAGGCCGGAATCGCGTCCGGCTCGGCCATCATGGCCTCCATTTGGCTCACAAAAGAGCGGCTCGTGCTCAGCTTGATGCCGGCCTCGTTCAAAAGCGCCGCGACGGCGGGGGAATCCTTGATGTTTTCCGCCGTGTATACCGTTTCCGCCTGGTTTTTCAGCCATTCCCAGGGCTCGGCCTGCGCCATCAGGAAGCGGTACAGATCTTTCGCCATGGCGATGATGGTCTTTTCCTCAAAACGCTTCTGCAGATAGACAAAATCCTCACTCTGCTTCTCGAAGGCCGCCTCCAGCGCCTCGTCCAGTGCCTGCTCCAGCAGAATATCTTCGTTTGGCCCGTCCAGCACACGCGCGGCAGGGTCAATATCCGCCTCCTGAAAATACTGGCGGATCATTTTTCCGCAGAAGGAATGCAGAGTGGAAATATTGGCGGAATCCAGCTTCCGCAGCTGCTCCGCGTAATCGGGGTCCTCGGCCACCAGCTCCGTCAGCGCCTTTTCCAGCCGTCCCCGCATTTCAGCGGCGGCCGCTGTGGTGAATGTGACCACCAGCAGCCGGCTTACATCCAGCTTCTTCTCCCGGATTCTCTTGATAATGCGCTCCACCAGAACTCTTGTTTTGCCGGAGCCGGCTGCGGCGCTGACAAGCAGCTCCCGGTTGTCGGCTTCAATGGCCGCCCGCTGCTGTGGTGTAAAGATCTCTGCCATTTCCGTTTCCTCCCTGTTTGGCTGGCTCTATTTTACACTCTTCATCGATGTTTGTAAAGCAAACCGCTGTTTCACGTGAAACAATGCGTCTGCTTGTGCCCATAACGGACTGATTGTTTCACGTGAAACAATCAGTCCGCCGAGGAAAAGAAAAATCAAAAATGTTTCACGTGAAACAACGGGGGAAACGGCCACGCGCGACAGACCACGTATGTAATAGGAAGAAACTCATTTGAATCGGTCAGGAAAACGTGGAATCCGCTTGTTTCTATCGACTTTCTTCCCCGATTGTGCTATACTGAAAAGGCTTGAATAGCATATATTCTTCCTACTTGCGGGAGGTTTTTGAGTATGAAAAAGATTGTTCTGACCGGCGGCGGTACGGCCGGCCATATTTCCCCTAACCAGGCGCTGCTGCCTTTCCTGCGTCAGGAGGGCTATGAGATTCACTATGTGGGCAACGAAAACAGCATGGAGCAGCGGCTGATGAAGGAAGAGCCGGGCGTGATTTTCCACGCCGTCAAGGGCGGCAAGCTGCGCCGCTATTTCTCCTGGCAGAATTTCATCGATCCCTTCAAGGTGATCATCGGCGGATTCCAGTCTGCACGGCTGATGGGGAAGCTGAAGCCGGATGTGGTGTTCAGCAAGGGCGGCTTTGTGTCTGTTCCCGTGGTTTTCGGCGCTTGGCTGCACCGTGTG
>JAZUDA010000075.1:0-3781 GCA_045639455.1 Clostridia bacterium
GCCGTCCCCGGCGGCACCGACAAAGAGAAAGCTGTCCGCCGCGGCAAAGACATCTGCCACATTTTCCGTGACGCCGTCCAGAATGGCCAGCTTCAGCTGACGGTTCAGCTGCCAGGTGCAGGTCATGGAAAACACGGGCAGCAGAATAAGGGAAATCAGCAGCGCCCAGGAAACGATGCCCCGGAGCGCCTTGCGCCGGCGCCGCAGGGCGCAAATCACGCCCAGCACCGTGCCCAGGCCGGCCAGTACCAGCACCGCCCACAGGACGGGCGCGCAGTTCAGCCTGGCGAAAAGAAAATCATACCCGCAGCGTCTGGTGGCGGCGATGATTTTGAACGTAATCAGAGTGGAGGTCACACCCTTGGAATTGGTGCGTACCACCGCTTCCTCGCGGATTTCCGCGCCGGGGGTCTTCACAGCCTCCTCCTGCACCTGGGCCAGCACCTCATAATACTTCTCGCTGCCTACATCGGTGTTGGAGGATTTCTTCGTGTAGACGCAACTTTCAAACTGGTAGACGGGCATGGCCATCACGGTAAAAAACAGCACGGCGCACAGAAGAAAGGCAATCAACTTTTTCATACGTCCGCCTCCTTCCGCATGGACACGACCATGTAGATGCCGGAAGCGATACACAGCAGAACGAACCCGATTACCGACATGGCGGTGGCAGGACCCTTTTGCTGGTCATAGAAAGCACGCATGTACAGCAAGGTAATAATCGTGTCGGTTCGGTTGGCGGGAGCGCCGCGAGTAATGGTATAGACGATGGGGAAGGAATTGAAAACATAGATGATATTGAGCACCGTGGACACCGTCAGGCTGGGCTTGACCAAGGGGAAAGTGATGGCACGGAATTTCTGCACCACGCCCGCGCCGTCCACCGTGGCGGCCTCATAATAGGCGCTGTCGATGGACTGAAGACCCGCCAGCACGCAGAAGGTGACAAAGGGCACGGTAACAAAGATACCGACCCCGCACTCCCACAGAAATTCGACTTGATAGGATACGCGCCAGTTGATGGCGTCCTGAATAAAACCCAAGTTCAGCAGCACGTTGTTCAGGTTGCCGAACTCATACTTGATAATATAGTTCCACACCGATGCCTGAATGACCAGGGACGTGGCCCAGGGGAATACCACGATAGAACGCACGATTTTGCGTCCGTGGAACGGGGTGTTGAGCACCATGGCCACGGCAAAGCCCAGCACGGTGGAAATACCGACAACCGATACCACCCAGATGAGGGTATTCAGCATCGCCGGGCCGAAGGCCGGGTCAGCTATTGCCGCACGGAAGTTATCCAGCCCCACGAAACCGCCCACAACGCCGGCCTTGGAGATTTCACTGAAGGCCAGCTTAAAAACGATGGCGATGGGAAAAACGACAAAAACCGCCATCAGCAAGGTGCTGGGCAGCAGCCACAGATAGGGTTCCCACTTGTGCCGGGTCAGGATATCATTCAATACGGCTCACCTCGTCTTTGAAAAAAGGGGCCCGGATTTGCCGGACCCCTATGAAATCGGGCCTTACTTGGTCAGCTCAGCCTGCAGCGCGTCCAGCTCGGTCTGAACCAGCTCGCCAACCAGGGCGTTCTGCTCAGCCTTGATAACACCCTGCTTTACCTGATCCCAACCGGCGTTGGCAGTGGGGTAGAAGCGGGCACCGGCCAGTACATCCAGCCAGGCGGCGAAGGAAGGATCGCTCTCAACCAGAGAAGCGACAGCGGAGTTCACGGCAGGCAGGAAGCCTTCCATGGAAACCCAGCCCACATAGTTTTCGGGGTTGTAGAAGAAGGTCAGGAACTTGCCGATGGCTTCGGTACGGGCAGCCTGATCGGGGGCGGCGTCATCCTTGAAGGCCATCACGCGGTCCATGATGCCGACGGTGCTGGAGGTCTTGCCTTCGTTGTGGGGCAGACCGGCAGCAGCGAAGTTGATGTTGGTGTATTCCTTCTCAGCCAGGTAGGTGGGCAGCTGGTTGGGGGCGATAATCATAGCCACCTTGCCGGCACCGAACAGATCCTGCAGATCATAACGGTTCTGGGTAGCAGGGTTGGGGTTGGTGTACTGGTTGCCGTACAGGCTGTTGATGACGAACTCAATGGCTTCCACGTTTTCGGGAGTGTTCACGGCCCAATTGCCGTCAGCGTCCACGAAGTCGCCGCCGTTGCCCCAGATGAAGTAGGCGAACGCGGCCTGACCCTCGTCGCTGGTCATATCCAGCGCCCAGGGATAAACCTTGCCGTCATAGTAATCGTAGAGGGCCTGGCAGACATCGGTCAGCTCTTCCCAGGTCTCGGGCACTTCCACACCGGCTTCTTCGAACATGTCCACGTTGTAGTACAGGGCACGGGCGGAGGCCAGGTCCGGAACGGCCCATACGGTGCCGTCAATCACGGACTGCTCGATGAAGGAGGGGAAGAAGTCATTGTACAGCTCTTCAGGGCAATACTCGGACACGGGCATCAGCAGGCCTTCGTTGGCGTAGTCAGCGAAAACGTCGATGTTCAGGATGTCGGGAGCATTGTTGTTCTCGATGCGGGTAGACACAACGGTGTACACATCGGTCCAGGATACAACTTCCAGGTTCAGCTTGATGCCGGGGTTCTCGGCCTCGAACTTCTTCACGAAGCTGGTGCCGTTCATACCGGTGCCGGTGAACCAGTCATTGGTGTTGTTGCCATACTGGCAGATGATGACGTCCAGGGTGATGGGTTCTTCCGCGGACGCGAAGCATACGCAGGACAGTACCATTACCAGGGCCAAAAGAAGAGAAATCGCCTTTTTCATTTGGATGTTCCTCCTGTGTTATTCTGCCGAGCAATCGGCAATACCTGTATTATAAACGATAATACAAGACATGTCAATACATATTTTATTCTCTGTAAAGGGACTTCAGCAGGGCGATTTCCTGAGCGTACCCGGGCAGCTCGTTGGGTGTTCCCAGGAAATAGGGCTTGTCACGCAGCACGGGGTGATTGATGATTCGCGTGATGGCATCAATTCCGAGGCTGCCCTGTCCGATTTTCTCATGCCGGTCCTTGTGGCTGGAAAAGGGATTCTTGCTGTCGTTCAGGTGGATCGCCTTCAAACGGGGCAGCCCCAGCACCCGGTCAAACTCCGTCAGCACGCCGTCCAAATCGTTCACAATGTCATACCCCGCGTCGTTGACATGACAGGTATCCAGGCATACCCCCAACCGGTCCCCGGCATCCACGCGGTCGATGATTTCCCGCAGCTCTTCAAAGCGGCTGCCCACCTCGCTGCCCTTTCCGGCCATGGTTTCCAGCAACACGGTTACGGGGTAATCCTCAGCGAGGACCGTGTTCAGCATACCGGAAATCAGGCTGATGCCGGCTTCGATGCCCTGTCCCACATGGCTGCCGGGGTGAAAGTTATACAGGCTGCCGGGCAGGAAGGACATGCGCTTCAGGTCGTCCGTCATCATGTCCAGGGCGAAATTGCGCAGCCCCTCATCGGCGGAGCAGGGGTTCATGGTATAGGGGGCATGAGCCAGCAGGGTGCCGAAGTGGTTTTCGGCGCAGAATTCCCGAAGTGCCGCGGCATCCGCCTCGTCCATTTTTTTTGCGGAGCCGCCCCGGGGGTTGCGTGTGAAAAACTGGAATGTGTTGGCACCGATGGACAGGGCTTCCTTGCCCATATGCAGGTATCCGTCGGAAAATGAAAGATGGCAGCCGATGGTCAGCATTTTTTACCCTCCTGTTTCATGGCGTTTTCGATGGCGGCCAGCCGGTCGGCCAGCGGCGGGTGGGAATAGG
>JAZUDA010000076.1:0-2636 GCA_045639455.1 Clostridia bacterium
GATGTGCTCTTCGCCCTGGAGGAGGGCGTGTCCATCGGCGTAATCAAGCTGGGCACCGTATGGAGCTCCGTGGTAGAGAACGGCCAGGTCGGCATGATTCCCACCTGTGCCCTTACCCTGACGGAAGAAGAACAGCCCTACGGCTATGTGGTGACCGGCCGTTCAGGCGAGGTCTCCCTGCGCAAGACCGCCGCGGATGATGGAAAAGTCATCGTGAAGTTGCGTGAGGGCACGGTAGTGCTGGTGCTGGGCAAGGAAGGCAACTACCTCCATGTGCAGTACGGCAACACGGAAGGCTATGTTGCCGCCGCGTATCTGCATACTCTGTGCGCTACTGAGCCCGGCGATACCGCTGTTGTCATCAACCCCAATACCCCCGGGAAGGCCATTTCCGTGAATATGCGCTCCAAGGCTGACGGCGATGCCGTGGTAGTTACGATGGTGCCCACAGATACAACGGTGCAGGTGGTGGCTGTCTGCGGCGACTGGTGCGAAATCGAAGTGGATGGCCTGCACGGCTTTATGCAGTCCCGCTTCCTGCAGTAACGCCTGAAAGGGGATAAACATGCTGCTGATCGGTATTTGCGGTGCCAGCGGCTCCGGGAAGTCCACATTAGCGAGGGCCTTGAAGGACGCGTTGGATTCCCGCTGCCTGATCCTGGCGCAGGATGCCTATTATCGGAATCATCCGGATATGACCTTCGAGCAGCGCTGCGCCCTGAATTATGACAGCCCGGAAATGTTTGAACACGACGTGTTGCTGGAAGATATCGTGAAGCTGTCGCGGGGCGAGGCGATTACCAAAAAGCAGTATGACTATTCCCGTCACTGCCGGGCGGATTGTGATGAACTGATTTACCCCGCGGACGTGGTGATCCTGGAAGGCATCCATACCTTTTTCGATGAGCGCCTCCGGGAGCTGATGTTCCTGAAGCTGTATATGAAGGTAGACCCGGATGAGTGCCTTCTGCGGCGGATCAACCGGGATATCCGGGAGCGGGGAAGGGACATTGTCAGCGTCTCTGACCAGTACCGCGAAACGGTGAAGCCAATGTACGAAAAATACATCCGCGGCTATGAGCAATACGCGGATGTAATCGTGGCCAACGGCGGCCATAACGCCCGGATTGTGAATATCCTGGCGGAGTATATGAACAGCAAGGTGTAAAACAATCAAAAGCCGGGAGAATCCTCTCCACGGCTTTTTGAACAAAATCGGAGGATATAGTATGAAACTGACCTGGGATGTGCCTGTGCTGCTGGAGGCGGATGTGGCGGTGGTTGGCGGCGGCCCCGCGGGAATCGCATCAGCGATTTGCGCCGCCCGTCATGGCGTGAAGACGATCTTGTGCGAGGAAAACGGCTATCTGGGCGGCATGGCGACCGCCGGGCTTGTGGGCCCCTTTATGACCTGCTATGACCCCATGATGAAGGAACAGGTTATCAAAGGCTTCTATGACGAGTTTGTCCGCCGGATGGAAAAAGAGGGCGGCGCGATTCATCCGGAAAAGATAGAGGCCGGCAGCAGCTACGCGGCATGGCGCGTGCGCGGGCATGCCCATGTGGGCCCGTTTGACAGCGAGGTGCTGAAGCGTGTGGCGGAGGATATGTGCCGGGAAGCCGGCGTTACGCTGCTGTACCATGCCCTGTTCCAGGACGTGGTAATGAAGGACGGGAAAATCGACAGCCTTGTTTTCGCCACCAAGCATGGCCTGCAGGCCGTCCGCGCGAAGACTGTGATTGACTGCACCGGTGACGGCGATGTGGCCTGGCGCAGCGGCGTGCCCTTTGAAGTGGGCGCCAATAACAACGGCAAGCCTCAGCCCGCCAGCATGTTCTTCACCATTGACGGTGTGGCCAAGGCAAAGCTGGAGGAATACAGGGCGGCTCACGAGGATATCTCCGCCATGTGGTTTATGGATATTGTGCAGGCTGCCCGAGAACGGGGTGAATTCCCCATCCCGCGTGAGAAGGTTGCCATGTATGAGAGCGTGGACGGCTCCTTCCGAGTGAATATGTCCCGTCTGCCCGGCTACGACTATACGGATCCCGTGGACGTGACGAACGCGGAAATCGAAGGCCGGAAACAGGCGAAAATCATTTTTGACTTCCTGAAGAACAATATTCCGGGCTGCGAAAACATCCGGATGCTGGCTACCGCGCCCAAGCTGGGTGTGCGGGAAACCCGCCGTATTTTGGGCGATTTCGTGCTGCACGCGGCGGATATGAAGCAGTCTGCCCAGCATGAGGACGATATTTTCCTGTCCGGAAACAAGTTTGATACCCATGTGGGCAGCAAGGTGGTCTATGAGGGCGTGAACGGAACGGAACCCTACGGCATCCCGTACCGCATTCTGCTGCCCCGCGGCGTGGATAACCTGCTGGTGGCGGGCCGATGTGTTTCCGGCGATCAGGAATGTCTGGCAGCCATCCGCGTTATGCCTCCCTGCTTTGCCATGGGACACGCCGCGGGCATCGCCGCGGCCATGACGGTCAAGGAGAATGTGCCACCCGCACGGGTGAATACGGACGCGCTGCGAGAGACGCTGAAAAAAGAAGGGTGCGTGCTGTAATATGGCCGATAAGGTATTGCTTGCTCTGGATGTGGGCGGAACCAAAACGGATGCCGCGCTGTT
>JAZUDA010000077.1:0-2612 GCA_045639455.1 Clostridia bacterium
AATGTTGCGTTTCGAGGCAAATGGCGGAATGATGACCAAAGCGGTCGGTATCCAACATATTGGCCGTGTACACCTGAACACCGGGTTCTGTCGTGAAAACCTTCATCATTCTGCCGGAAGAAGAGTCCTTCAACTCCGCAATCTGCTTCATCTGGCCCGCGTTTCCGGCAGCGAAGTTATGATCGAAGCCGCCGGCCAGCTGTACCTGATTGTCATTCTTCCCCTGCTCGATTCCCCCGCGAATCGTCTTACCCGCAGTAAAGTCAAACGCGGTTCCTGCTACAGGCCGAAGTTCTCCGGTGGGAATCAGCTTATTGCTTACAGGTGTGTAGAACGGAGTGTTCAACGTCAATTCGTGGTCCAGGACGGTGCCGCTGTCCCGGCCGGCAAGGTTGAAATACGCGTGGTTCGTCAGGTTTACAACGGTTGTCTTGTCAGAGGTCGCGGAATAATGAATGGACAGTCGATTATCGTCATCAAAGGTGTAGGTTACGTTCACATCCAGACGGCCGGGATATCCCTCTTCCCCATCGGGGCTTACATAATGCATGTGCAGGGAATCATAGCCGTTCCCTTCTTCCGGAAAAACGCCCCAAATTTTGCTGTTAAAGCCCTTTTTGCCGCCGTGCAGGGTATTCCCGTTATCATTTGGATAAAGGCTGTAGGGCGTGTTTTCGATGGAAAAACAGGCATTTGCAATACGGTTGCCGTAGCGGCCAATCAGTGCACCCATATAGCCGCAGTCATTTTCAATATAATGCTTCATGTCATCCTTGTCAAAGCCGAGAATGACATCATCCGGCTGACCGTTTTTATCAGGAACACGGACGGACTGCAGAATACCGCCGAGATTCAGCACGGAAACAGACGCACCGTTCTTATTGGTCATGGTGTAGCGGACATAGGGAAAGCCCCAGCTTTCAGATACGATGCTCATTTGGAATCCTCCTTGACTACTCTTGTATTCATGTTATTACGGTACACAACAAAGCGGCAGAACAGATATTCCGTCACCATATTGATAACCATATTGAGAAACGTTACAATGTATTCATTCCAGCCCAGTGTTTCCGTCAGATAATGCTCCAGCAGCGTGGAAAGGGGCGTAAAGACGCAGTAATAGCCAAACACCTTCGCCATCGCGACAGGAATATTCGCCGCAGACTTGAACGTATACCGTCTGTTCAAGGTGAAGTTCCAAAGCACAGACAGCACAAGCGCAATCAGATAGGAAAGCCAGTAAGGCCAGTGAAGCAGTTCGTTAAAAATGGCGAAGCTGCCCAGCTCGATTACGCCGGCGGAGCAGGAAATCAAAGCAAACTTGATGAATTGAAGAATACTTTCTTTCTTCGTCATTGATTCTCAGCCTCTTCTTCTGATTCAGGAACAGGAAGTACATTGTTCCCGTCAGTCCACAAACGGTCAAGTCCGTAATATTCCCGGTCTTCCTTATGGAAAAGGTGGACAATCAGGTTCCCATAATCCAGAATAATCCATCTTCCATCGGTATAACCTTCCGTCCGAATGGGTTCAATGCCCTCTACGGACAGCTTCTCCTCCAGTTCGTCACACATGGCGCGAACCTGTACAGAGCTGCGGCCGCTTGCAATCAGCATCTCATCCGTGAGCACAGTCAAGTGCGCCACATTAAGTGGGACAATGTCAACGGCCTTTTTGTTATCCAGAATCATTGCTGCTTTCTGTGCAAATGTCATAAAATTTACTCCTTTTCATAAGTTGATTTAAGCCAGGAATAAACTTCTCCGGTTAAGGGATAAACCGGCTGCCCTTTGGCTTTAACATATTCCAAAGTACTTGATAGAGAGCGAAGCATGGCCTTTTCCGGGCTTTCATAAGCGAGACGACGCATTTCGGAAAGCCCTGGGTAAGGCTTGCGGGTTCGTTCCAGCTTGTCCGAGAGGAAAAGAATCATCTCCAGCATCGTCATACCGACTCGACCAGTGGTATGATAACGAATTGCATCAAGAACCTCTTCGTCCGAAACCGAGAACATCGTTCTTGCCATCTCGGCGCCGGCCGCGGCGTGAAGCAAATCTGTGCTGCAGCGCATTTCATCGTCAAGAACCATCCGGGATGTAAGGGAAAGCATCTCCTCCAGCGGCAGATACTTGGCGCAATCGTGGAAGAAGGCTGCCTGCGCTGCCTTTATTTCGTCGATTCCATACTGTTTTGCCAATGAAACCGCAAACTCCGCAACGCTGAACGTATGCATCAGTCTTGCGGGTTTCAAAAGGCGAGAAAGATGGGTAAAACGTGTGTGAAAATCCCCTACCAAAGTCGGAAGGCCGTAGAGGCCGGCGCAAAGAATATAACCCATGACAGCCGGATGAAGATCCGCACTGAACCCGTTGGATGATAATTCCTCCCGAACACGAGTGGAAGAAATATCCGCCTCCGCAAGAGTCAGAAAATGGAATGCGGCACCCCGCTTTTTAAGCTCAGCGGCAAAACCGTACGGGTCACGATCCGAGCCGGGACGCAAGCAAACAAGAAAATCCGTCAACTTGAAAACTGCGTCTGGCGTATGCCAGTTCGGCAAATCGTATAGAGTATCTTCGCCGATGATATAATAAAATTTTGCGTCGGGCATC
>JAZUDA010000078.1:0-1758 GCA_045639455.1 Clostridia bacterium
CGCGTGATCGACGAGCTGAAGGAAAAGAACATTTGGGTATATGGTACCGCTATGGACGGCACTCCAGTGAAGAATGTCCGCTTTGAGGGCGGTGTGGCACTGGTAGTTGGCGCCGAGGGCGAAGGCCTGAGCCGTCTTGCCCGCGAAAAGTGCGACCAGATTATTTCCTTGCCCATGAAGGGCCATATTGATTCCCTGAACGCCTCTGTGGCCGCCGGCATTGTGATGTACGCGGTGCTGGATTCCCGCCTGTGAGCGCCCATTCCCTGCTGCTGGTAGACGGCTACAACGTTATTTTTGCCTGGAACGAGGCGAAACGAGGCGGCTGGTCCCTGGACGAAAGCCGGGACAAGCTGATTGACGCCCTCCATGACTATGCCGGGTACACGGACGAGAATGTTGTTCTCGTGTTTGACGGCTATAAGGCGGACCGTCTCCAGCGCAGTGTGGAAAAAAGAAGCAACGTAACGGTTGTCTTCACGAAAAAAGATGAAACCGCGGATGCCTATATCGAGCGCGTCGCGGCGCAGACACCGTCCTATGTTGCCCTTCGGGTCGTGACAGGGGACCGTCTGGAGCAGCTGATGGTGCTGGGTAAGGGTGCCGTGCGGGTTTCCTCCAGAGAACTGCTTTCCGATATGAGCCGCCTGCGGCGGAGCGAGTATGCCCGCCACGCGGAGATGCCTCAGGGCAATCCGCTGATGGCGCACCTGACGGAGGAACAGCGGTCGATTCTTGATCAATTACGCAGAAACAAGGAGTAATCGATGGACGAGTATGTAAGCAGCCTTCCCGGGTTTGAGTCGCTTTCCGCCCTGCCGGACGAGGAAATGGTGGAAAAGGCGCAAAATGGCGACGATATTGCCCTTGAAATGCTGCTGCACCGCTACCGGAACCTGATTCGGGCCAAGGCCAGAAGCTATTACCTGATTGGCGCGGACCGGGAGGACATCGTGCAGGAGGGGATGATTGGCCTGTATAAGGCTATCCGGGATTACCGGGCGGACCGGCAGTCCTCTTTCCGCGCGTTCGCTGAGCTGTGTGTTACCCGGCAAATGATTACGGCCATCAAGATGGCGACACGGCAGAAGCATATTCCGCTGAACAGCTATGTTTCCCTGAACAAGCCCATCTATGACGATGCCGGGGAACGGACGCTGCTGGATGTGTTGGTGGAGGGCCACGGGAATAACCCGGAGGAGCTGGTTATCAACCGGGAGGATATCGACCTGATTCGGGTCAAAATCAATAAAGAACTGTCCCCGCTGGAACGGGAGGTGCTCTCGGGCTATTTGGACGGGGAGAGTTACCAGGATATCGCGAAAAGGCTGAACCGCCATACCAAGGCCATCGACAACGCACTGCAGCGCATCAAGCGGAAGCTGGAAAAGAATCTGCTGGATCCCGACGCATAAAGCGGTAAAAGGAACGAGTCTACCAATGAAGAAAAAGGAATTGCTCCGCGGCATCAGGGACTCTGTCCCCATCGCTCTGGGATATCTTGCCGTCAGCTTCAGCTTTGGCATACTGGCTGTGACGAAGGGGCTGAATGTTTTTCAGGCCACCGTTACCAGCCTGAGTAACGTGACCAGCGCCGGCCAGTTTGCCGCGCTGTCCATTATCGCGGCCTCCGGTTCATTGATGGAATTGGCCGCCACACAATTGGTAATCAATCTGCGCTACGCGCTGATGAGCATCGCGTTATCTCAAAAGCTGCATATGCCCGCGTGGAAAAAGGCGCTGATCGCGTTCGGCAAC
>JAZUDA010000079.1:0-2837 GCA_045639455.1 Clostridia bacterium
TCCCGAAAAGAAAGAGGCGCAGGCTTGACCGCGAGGGAGCTTGCCCGTATGAGCGCCCGGCGTTTTCAGTATGCCGGTGTGCCGGACGCCGCGCTGGACGCACAGCTGCTGATTTGTCACGTGCTGAAGCTTTCCCGGGCCCAGTTGGTGCTGGACGGTGACCGGGAATTGACGGCAGATGAGCAGGAAGCTTGTGAGGCTTTGCTTGCCCGCAGGGAAAAGCGTGAACCGCTTCAATACATTTTGGGCGAGCAATGTTTCTTCGGCAGGCGTTTTTTCGTCGGAAGCGGCGTGCTGATTCCCCGCTTTGACACTGAAATTCTCGTGCAGCGGGCGCTAACCCTGCTTGAAGGGAAAAAGAGCCCGCGCGTGCTGGATGTATGTACCGGCAGCGGCATTATCGGACTGACCGTAAAGGCAGAACGTCCGGATGCCGTTGTAACCCTGTCCGATTTGTCCGAAACCGCGCTGTCCCTTGCCCGGCGCAACGCTGCCCTGCTTGGGCTGGATGTTGCCTTTGTTCAGGGCGATATGCTTCGTCCTTTCGTGGACGCATCCTTTGACGCCATCCTGTGCAATCCGCCCTATATTCCCACCGCGGTCTGTGACACGCTGCAGGAAGAGGTTCTTCGCGAACCCCGTCTCGCGTTGGACGGCGGTGCGGACGGACTTGACTGTTACGGGACTTTGGCCGATGCCGCTCCGCGGTGTCTGAAGCCAGGCGGTGTTCTGGTAATGGAAATCGGCTACGATCAGGGGAATTCCGTGCCTGCGCTGTTCAGCGGCTGGAACGATGTTTCCGTTTCCCTTGATATGAATCAACAATGCCGTGTTGTCTCGGCACGAAAGAGGTCATAATGCTGGAACAATACGAAATCATTCTGGACAGGCTCCGTGAGATCAGTGAGGCGCTGAACCAGACCGAAACGGTGCAGAACCTGCCCCTGTTTCGTAGTCTGCTGAAGGAGCAGGACTCCCTCACCCCGAAGGCCGAGCGGTATAAAGCCTATCTGGCGCTGCAAAAGCAGCTGAACGATGTGCAGGAACTGTTGAACGACCCGGAGCTTGGGGGGGAGGCAAAGGATGAGGCGGCAGCCCTCCGTCAGCGTCTGGCGGAAGAGGAAGAAGCGCTGAAGCTGCTGCTGATTCCCGAGGATCCCGATGATGGAAAGAACGTAATACTGGAGATTCGCGGCGGCGCTGGCGGCGAAGAAGCCTGTCTGTTCGGCGCGCTTCTCCTGCGCATGTACACCCGCTATGCCGAAAACAGAGGCTGGCGGGTGGAGCCTGTCAGCCTGTCCGATACGGAGCTGGGTGGTGTGAAGGAAGCCGTAATCATGATCAAGGGCAACGGCGCTTTCTCCCGGCTGAAGTTCGAAAGCGGCGTTCACCGCATTCAGCGTGTGCCCGTAACCGAAAGCGTCGGGCGTACGCAAACCTCCACCTGCACGGTAGCGGTCCTGCCGGAGGCAGAAGAGGTGGAGTTCACCATCGACCCGCAGGAGCTGCGCATCGATACTTACCGGGCCAGCGGGCATGGCGGGCAGTATATCAACCGGACAGATTCCGCCGTTCGCATTACGCACTTGCCAACGGGGATTGTGGCCACCTGCCAGGATGAAAAGAACCAGCTTCGCAACAAGGAGCAGGCCATGCGCGTACTCCGAAGCCGGCTGTATGAGCGCTACCGCCGGGAAAAGGACGACGCCTACGCGCAGAACAGGCGCAGTCAGGTGGGCACCGGCGACCGTAGTGAAAGAATCCGCTCCTACAATATTCCCCAGGGGCGTGTGACCGATCACCGCATTTCGCTTACTTTATACCGGGTAAAGGAAGTACTGGAGGGCGACCTGGACGAAATCCTGGACGCGCTCCATCTGGATGAACAAACGCGAAAGCTGAAGGAAATGAATCAATCATGGAAATAATCGAAACGCAATGTCTGCCCGCCAACGAGGAATCCATTCGTCTGGGCGCGCAGCTTCTCCGGGAAGGAAAGCTGGTAGGTATGCCCACGGAAACTGTTTACGGTCTTGCCGCCAACGCGCTGGATGGGGCCGCCGTGCGCAACGTCTTCGCAGCCAAGGGGCGGCCTGCGGATAACCCGCTGATTGTCCACGTGGCCCGTAAGGAGGACTGCGAAAAATACTGTGAAGTCTCCCCCATGGCTCAGCGGCTGATGGATGCCTTCTGGCCCGGCCCTCTGACCATCCTGATGCCGAAAAAGCCCATTATTCCTGATATTGTGACCGCCGGGCTGCCTACCGTCGCCATGCGGATGCCATCTCACCCGGTGGCGAACGCGCTCATTGCCGAAAGCGGCTGCCCCATTGCCGCCCCCAGCGGCAACACCAGCGGCAAGCCCAGCCCCACCCGTGCCTGGCATATGCTGGATGATATGCGGGGCAAGATTCCGCTGATTCTGGACGGCGGACCATGCGAGGTGGGCGTGGAATCCACCGTCATCAATATCAACTGCCCTGTGCCCGTGGTGCTTCGTCCCGGCGGAATCACGCCCGAAATGCTGCTGACCGTGCTGGATGAGGTGCAGGTGGCAGACAGCGTTCTGCGTCCCCTGAAGGAGGGCGAGGTCGCTCTTTCCCCCGGCATGCGGTACAAGCACTACGCCCCCAATGCCGCGCTGACGCTTGTCCGCGGAGACAGCGAGCGCGTAATTGCCGCCTGCAAGGCGCTGTACGATCAGGCGGAAAAGGCCGGGAAAAAGGCCTGCATCCTGTCCTTCACGGAGCATTTGGCTGACTATGCCCCCCGCGTAACCTGCGACATCGGGCCTGCCGGTCAGGAGGAAGAGGTTGCCCGACGGGTCTTTGACGTTC
>JAZUDA010000080.1:0-7887 GCA_045639455.1 Clostridia bacterium
TGACGAAACCGCCCGGATGACACAGGAACGGCTGCCCCGTTCGGAGGACGATGAACCGGCGTTATCCCGGGCCGTAACCCGTATATCCTCCCTGCCTCCCCCCCGGGTACAGATTACCTGCTTCCTACCGGACGCGAAAAAGGCAGGCGGTTCCTATGTACTGTTGGAGGGGACAATCAAGCAGATTGACATGACGGAGCGCGTCATCTTCCTGCAGGAAGGCTGCAGGATTTCGCTGGATGACGTATATGAATTGTCGAAAATTTCCGATTAGCCTTTCTGAACCAAATTGCGCAACACACAGGCGGCAAAAATGCCGTCTGTATGTTGCGCAATTCACAAAAGGATGATAAAATAGAATGAAGTATTGTGCTTTTAATTCGCGGATTGGAGACAGGCGCCAACGCGCCGCTGAACGATATGAAGCAGACCGTAAAGAAATGGCTCAACGGTTTCCCGCAGCGCATGACAGCCATTCTCCTTGTCTTTTTCCTGTTGGCGGGTATTTTTTACTGGATTGTGAAGGACGGCTGGACAAACGAGGCCGTGGTGACGGAGTCCGTCAGCCGCGGCGCCATGGTCGGCGAATTCATCGGTGACAAGGTTGTAGAACAGACCTTTACGCCAAAGATGGAGCAGTTGCAGAGCCTGACCGTTTCCGTCAGCCGCTGGGGGCAGACGGGTGATGAATGGCTGGACGCCGAAATCCTGAACGGCAGCGAAGTGCTTGCCTCTTTTCACTATGCCAGCGCGGAAATCCCGGAGGACGGCAGTCTGACGCTGTCCTTTGACAGCCTGCTTCGCTTCATGGATAAGGAACTGATTCTCCGGCTGCGCTCCTCCGGCAATCTGTCCGTATGGTACGGCACGGAGAAAAACCTGACCCGCGGCGCTGTGCAGTTAGAGATTGAAGGCCGCCTTACCGTCGGCAGCGCACCGTTGAACGGCATGCTGGTTCTCTCCCAGCAGGGCGTGAACGGCAAATTTTCTATCCATTATTACTGGTACGCGGCTGGCATGCTGGGCCTGCTGCTGGCAGGGTTCTGCATTTGGGTGCATCTTCGTGGCGGGTTGCGCAACGCTCCCGGCTTGCGGAAACTCTTCTTCCTGTACGATCACTATGCCGACCTGCTGAGGCAGTTGATTCGCCGCGATTTCAAGGTGAAATACAAGGCCTCCATGCTGGGCGCGCTTTGGTCCGTGCTGAACCCCGTGCTGCAGACCGGTGTCTACTACATCGTCTTCAGTACTCTTTTCCATTCCGATGTGGAGCACTTTATTGTCTATCTGATGAGCGGTGCCGTGTTGTTCAACTACTTCAGTGAGTCGAGCAATCTGGGGCTGGTTTCCATCGTTGGCAATGCCTCCCTGATTAAGAAGGTCTATGTGCCCAAGTTCATTTATCCCATTTCCAAGGTGCTGTCCTCGTCCATCAACCTGCTGCTGTCCTATATTCCCCTGTTCCTGCTGATGCTGCTGGATGGCATTCCCTTCACCCGCAGCCTGCTGCTGATTCCTTTCGTCATTTGCTCCATCATTCTCTTTTCCATCGGAATGAGCCTGATTCTTTCCACCGCGGATGTTTTCTTCCGTGATATCGAGTTCCTGTGGTCCGTGCTGATTACCATGTGGAACTTCCTGACCCCCATTTTCTATCCTGAATCGATCATTCCCGCCGCGCTTCAGCCCATCTATCACCTGAACCCACTCTATCAGATTCTCCACTTCCAGCGAATGATTATCATCGATGGTGTCACTCCTCCGCCTTCCTCCTACCTGTACTGTGTGCTGGCCTGGGCCATTCCCCTGGCAATCGGCTTTATCGTTTTCCGCCGGCATCAGAACAAGTTTGCCGTGAACCTGTAAGCAGAAAGGATGGATAATTCATGTCTGACGTGATGATTAAAGCAGAACATATGTCCATGGTGTTCAATCTGAACAAGAGTCACACCACCTCTCTGAAGGAATATATGGTGAAGCTGCTGAAGAGAGAACTGAAATACGAAACCTTCACCGCTGTCAACGATGTATCCTTCGAAATACAGCGGGGCGATATTGTGGGGATCATTGGTACGAACGGCTCCGGCAAGAGTACCATTCTAAAGATGATTTCCGGTATCTACAAGCCTTCCTCAGGCAGCTGCGTCACCTACGGCCGCATCGCGCCCATGCTGGAGCTGGGCAGCGGGTTCGACTTTGAGCTCAGCGGCCGGGATAATATTTATCTCAACGGGACCATTTTGGGCTTTTCTTTGGCTTTTTTGCAGGAAAAGTTCGATGAAATCGTGGACTTTGCCGAGATTCGGGAGTTCATCGACCAGCCGCTGAAGACGTATTCCTCCGGCATGATGATGCGTCTGGCCTTTTCCGTTGCCACGCTGGTGAACCCGGAAATCCTGATTGTTGACGAAATACTGGCCGTCGGTGATGACCGGTTCCAGCAGAAAAGTCTTGCCCGCATGATGGAGTTGATTCACAGCGGCACCACGGTACTCATGGTCAGCCACGATATGAACACACTGCGCAGCATCTGCACCCGAGCGATCTGGCTGGATCACGGACATCTGCTGATGGATGGCGATGCGGAAACCGTCTGCAATGCCTACGCGAACCGATAAAAAAGGAACAGATATGTATATTACCGCATTAACCGGCAGTCGTGAAAGGCAAAAAAAATGATAACTGATTCTTTTGATCCGCAAAGTCACCCGATTATTTCCCTGAAGGATATTTACGGTGAACAGAAGCACCTGGTTGACCTGTGTATCGTCACATTTTCGGATGTTATTTTTCATGATATACAAAAAACGCATGAATGTGAGCAGATTGCCGAAATCGGTTCCTGCACGGGTAATATACCGGTTTACGCCTTTGATTACGCCGAAAGAAAAATCGCGTTTTACCTGTCCCCGATTGGTTCCACCATGGCTGCCCAGTGTGTGCTGGAAATCAATTGGCTGATTGGCGCCACAAAGTTCATCATGTTCGGTTCCGCGGGGAGCCTCGACTACGAAAAAACGGCCAACCACTTCATCATTCCCACCCACGCCTACCGCGATGAGGGCATGTCTTATCACTATGCACCGCCCGGTGACTATATCACCGTCAAAAACAGCAATACCGTTAAAAAGATTTTCGATGAAATCAATGTTCCCTGCGTGGAGGGACGGACCTGGACAACGGATGCCATCCTGCGTGAAACTGCCGGTTTGATGGCAAAACGAAAAGCGGAGGGCTGTATCGCCGTGGAAATGGAAATTGCCGGCGTACAATCCGTCTGCGATTTTCACGGCTTGGATTTGTTCACTTTTCTCGTTACAGGCGATGTTTTGTCGGATGACAGTTACTCTGTCGGCACGCTGTCCGACGCAAATCATAACATTGATAAGTTCCTGCTCGCGCTGGAAATCGCAAGTCGGGTATAACCATCGACAGCTGCTCCTGCACATGCGCAAGGTTGTCGGCATCCGCATCCTTCTATGGCATAAAAAAGCAGGGAGACAGGCAATGTGAGAGATTGCTTCATCCCGGATTGCCGAGATAATCCGCAGGCTTCGGGTAGTGGATTTTCCCGCCGTTGTCATTATCGATTTCCTTGGGAACAACCTGTACGAAACCGGCAGGAAGGCCTATCTGGAGACTGCCCGGTAAGCCGTTGTCACCTGCACAGCAGGATGACGGTGGCCAGCGCGACGGAGAACTGGCATACCACGTTGGAAATTTCGATGGCCCAGTGTACCTTCGCGTTTTTCAGGTTGGAAAGGATGCCAATCAGGCACAGGAACACGAAAAGGCAGATGGCCAGCGCGTAAAGAACGACCGGCAGGACAACGCCGCTCCGGACGGAAAGCGTAATCAGCGAGGTGTAGAGCATCAGGTACCCGACCGCGCCAATCAGCACGGCAACGGTGTTGAATTTCCCCGTCTTGCGCCATAGAAACCCGATGAGGGCCGCCGCGCACAGCAGCACGATGGCCATCGCCGGCGGCTGTACCCCCACGACGTGGGAAATAAGCGAGATGCCGGAAAGGAGAATGCCGGTATTGACGAAGGAAACCAGATTAATCGGCATCTTGAACTGCATTTTCCCCAGCCCCACAATCAGCTTGACCGTGGGGATGGACAGGCCGAAAATCAGCGAAATCACGGCGCCCGCTGCGAAAAGGATATAGGCCGGGGTGCTCATCACGCCGAGAAACTTTACCAAAATCGTAATGACGGTGACACCGTAAAAAATCGGGTTGATATAGTCGAACAGGCCGAGTGCGACGGAAAAATGCCCGATGGTTCCCAATTCATTTTCTTTGCCGCTCATACGTTTTTCTCCTTTTTAAATACCGCCTTAAGGACACGGCTCGCGCCGTATTCGTCAATCCACGTTTCTTCCCCGGAGACCTTCGCTCCGTTTTCGTACCATCCGGCGAAGCGGAAGCCTGCGTCGGGATAGGCGTAATAGCTCTGCTGCCATTCGCCGGTTTCTTTCCACTGGGCGTTGTAGACCGGGTTGAATTTCAGCCCGATGTGCCCGCCGTCCCCCGCGGACAGCTCCAGCGGAAGCGTGTCTTCCTGCTGCGGCGCAAGCGAGAGGATACTTTTCATCGGGTTCCCCGTAGCATTCAGATGCCGTAGCAGCGGGTTGGCGCGGGTGTCGAGTGCTGTAATTTGATTGTTGTGACAGTAGAAGTATTTCAGCTTCGGATTGTGGGATAGGTCGATTTCCGTAAACGTGTTGTCGTTGATGTATAATTCCACCAGCTCCGGATTGCGGGAAACGTCGATTTCCTTCAGCCGGTTCATGCCTGCGTCAATGCCCTGGCAGGCGGGCATTTCGGTGACGTCAACGGTTTCCAGCAGGTTATCCTGCACGCCGAAGATGCGCATGGACGGCATATTTTTCGACTTGACCGATGTGATTTTATTGTGATACAGGTCAAGGAAAACCATATCGGAGCAGTCCGAAATATCCAGTGCGCCAATCAGGCTGCAGTTCCGCAGATTGATTTCAAAGCTTTTCAGCGGATAGACGTCCTCATTGTAGATGTGGATGCCCAGGCCGATAATCTTCCCGTTTTCCATAATGATGCCGTTCGGGACATTCCCGGTTTCGGTGCCGCCTTCGACGGCCTCCACACTCTTGCTTTTGTCTGTCGTTTCCACACGGCGCAGTACTTTCTGGTACTTGCAGACCTTGTCGAGGTTTGATTCGCCGTTTTCATCGATGATATCGAAAAAATCAAGAAGGCGGTTCAGTGTCGTTTCCATAGACAATCCTTTCAGAACAAGAATAAGATTCCGGCGAAAACCGCCGCCTGCGCCGCAGCATTGGTCAACTGCTCAATCCAGTTGGAGCGCGCGTCCGCCGGATCAAGCTTTGCCGCGAATACGCCCATGAGTATCATGCCTGTTAAGCCCACGGCGAAGAACAGGACGGACGGGAACGAAATGATAGCCGAACAGACGGCGGAAAAGCGAATCGCGGCCAGGTTCAGGATTACGGCGAACAGCATCAGCGCGAAGCCCGCCGGCATCGCAATCCGCATTTGCAAGAACATCCACCAGATGTTCTTTTTCTTTGTCACAACGATGATTTTCCAAAGCACCTTCGCGGCACCTGCCCAAAGGCACAGCGCCGCGCCGATGAGAAACAGCGGACTTGCAAACAGCAGCCCCAGCAGAATCATGCTGCCGCCGAAAAAGAGAACGGGTAACGCGTCTGTCAGGGCGAGAGACAGAGTAAAGCCCCCGGGAATCGTATCCTTTGTCATTTTCGGCTTGCGCATTGTATCTCTTTTCGCGGTTTTTTCCTTACTCATTGATCGGAACCGCCTCCGAGGCGGAAAAATCCGTCTTTTTGATTTTCCGCACCAGCATGAAGATTACCACCGCCAGCGAAAGCACATCCGCCAACGGCTGCGCCCAAATCAGGCCGCTCACGCCGATGATGGCCTTCATGATAAACACGGCGGGAATGAAGATGACGCCCTGACGGAAGACGGAGGCGAGCAGCGCGGGTGTTGCCGCGCCCACCGCCTGCAGGGTGTTTTGGCAGATGGCGAACGCGCCGATGAGCCACGCGGTACTCATCAGAATGCGGGTGAAACGCACACCCGATTCAAGGGCAGTCATATCGGTCAGGAATACTTTGACGATGGGCTCCGCGAAAAGATAGCAGAGCGCGGAAATCACGGCGCAGAACACAAGGCCGAATAGCGCGGAGAAGCGGATGCCGGCAACAAGCCGGTCCTTTGGTCTGGCACCGTAGCAGTAGCCCAGGAAGGGCTGAACGCCGCTGCCGATGCCGATTCCGATCAGCGTGACAATCATGATTACCTTCGCCGTCACGCCATAGCCTGCCACCAGCATATCGCCGCCCGCGTATCCCGCCAGCTGGGAATTGACAACGATGGATGACACGCTGACAAGCAGATTGGCAAGGGACGCGGATATACCCACAGACAGAACGCCGGTGAGGATTTTGTCCTTCATGGAGAAATGCTTTGGGTGAATGGAAAGCGCGGATTTGCCCCTCATGAAATACAGAATGTAATATCCCGCCGCAACCGCGTTGCCGATGACGGTGGCGACCGCGGCACCGGTCACACCCCACTTGAAGCCCAGGATAAAGACGGGGTCGAGAATCATGTTCAGCAGGTTGCCGATAAGCGTGCCCGTCATGGCCTTCATCGCCTCACCCTCAGTGCGGACGATGGAGGAGAAACAGTTGGAAATCATGGAGAAAATGCCGCAGCCGATGGCGATGGAAAGGTATTCCTTCGTCAGCCCGATGCTGTCTGCGCTTGCGCCCAGCATGACCGTTACGTCATCCAGGAAGATCCAAAGGAGCGCCATCATGATACCGCCTACGGCGACGCACGCCCACATGCAGAAGGAGCAGGCCTTCTTCGCGTATTCGGTTTTTCCTTCGCCCAGCGCGCGGGAAATGACGGATGTGCCGCCCACGCCGAACAGGGTGCCCAGGGACATAAAAATCATAAAAAGCGGCGTGGCGAAGGATACCGCCGTAACCATCAAATCGTTATGGGTAAGGCCCAGAAAGAAAGTGTCGGCAAGATTATAGACCATGACCATCATCATGGCAATCAGGGCCGGGATGCTGTTTTTGATGACGATTGCCGGGATGGAATCGTTTTTGAAGGATTCCGTCGCCGATGTTGTGTTTCCGTGATTCATTGGTTTTTCCCTCCGTTGTCAGTCAGCTTTTCCGCGGCGGACAGCAGCCGCTCGCAATAGTTCTCGAATTGCCTTTGCTCCTCTTCCGACAGGCAGGTCATAATATTTCGAAGCCAGCCATCGTGAAGATCGATTAGCTCCGCCACCTTTTCCCGCCCCAAATCAGTAAGTGACAGCCGCTTGA
Source organism: Clostridia bacterium (assembly GCA_045639455.1). GTDB lineage: Bacteria > Bacillota > Clostridia > Christensenellales > Aristaeellaceae > JAZUDA01. Next base: position 7,376 of record JAZUDA010000080.1, read on the forward strand.
CCCGTTTGTCGGCCGCATCCTGCGTCCGTGCGACACAGGCCTTGCCTTCAAGCGATGCGAGCGCCTTGCCGATGGTCGTCTTGTCGGTTTTCAGTGCCATCGATACGTTGTCCTGAGAGCAGTTTTCGTGGGAATACACATAGGAGCAGATCATACATTCCGTATCGCTCAGGTCCTGCCTGCGGATTTTTTCGTGGCTGAACTCTTTATTGCAGCGGAACAAGAGGTTTAACGTCTGGTAATCCATCATCACCCTCCAAATAGTAGAAAGTTCGACTATTATAGCACGGTCGCACGGAATTTGCAACCGTACGCTCCCCCACGTCAACGGTGCGAAAAAACGGGATAGAAAAAAAGCTCCCGGGGGGAGCTTTCTCACGCGATGATATTGATGGAATCAGTTGGCGGAAACGGCCAGGCGGTAGCCGCAGGAGAGGGATTCTTCGGTAGCGGCGAAGGAGTAGGAGGAGCCGTTGGCGCCGGCGATATCTTCGAAGCCGTTGCCGGCGTCG
>JAZUDA010000081.1:0-5976 GCA_045639455.1 Clostridia bacterium
CCTGTGGGCACGGTAAAATCAACTTTGTCGCCCTTGGCAATGACACCCCGACGGACAAGCTCGCCGTATGCGTAGAAATAGTAAACCATCTGAGGTACAAGCCGTCCGATGTTGATGGAGTTGGCGCTGGAGAGGCGCACGTTATTTTCAATGTTCAGGATGCCGCCGGGACAGGCAGAGAAGATTGCCTTTACGCCGCTTTGCGCATCATCAAAATTCCCGCGAACGGCACAAACAGCCACATTCTTCCCTTCCTGGGTTTGCATTTGAAGCTTCTGCATATCGCTGACACCGTCTTCAGGGTAAAACACAGCGATTTGTATACCCGGCACATCGGCGAACCCTGCCAGCGCGGCTTTTCCCGTATCACCGCTTGTGGCAGTCAAAATAAGGGTCGTGGATTGATCACCGGTTTGGCGTTTTGCCGCTGTGAGCAGCTGCGGAAGCATGGACAGGGCAACGTCCTTGAAAGCACAGGAAGGCCCGCGGAACAGCTCCAGGATATAATTGTTGCCTGCATTCACAACCGGTGTCAGTTCAGGCGTTTCAAATTTCCCCTCATAGGCCCGCTTAACCAGCACAGGAATATCTTCAAAATCGGGAAGCATAGCTCCGATTACTTTTTCGGCAATCTGCCGCCATGGCATATCGACCGTACGAACCCAGTCAAAGCAGGGAAAAGAAACGGGTACATAAAGCCCGCCGTCTTCGGCCAGCCCGGCCAGCACGGCCTTCGTGGAAGAGCAGGTTATTTCGTGGTTTCTTGTGGAACAGTATTGCATAAACACCTCGAAAAATGTTTTTTTTGCGTATTCCTTCTTGCAATCGAACCGTCATAATGATAAAATAAAAATGGTAAAAAGGCAAGTATTTTTTGGAGGGATGAGTATGACAATCGCTCTTCTTGGTTACGGTACAGTAGGCCGCGGCGTTTATGATTTGGCAAAGAAGAATAATATTACTGTTGCCGGCGTTTTTTGCCGTGAATGGCAGGAGGTTCCGGACGGCCTGGGCACCGCAGACGGTGAAGCGCTTGTCAACCGTCCTGATATTGATACAGTGGTGGAGGTCTTGGGCGGGCTTCATCCCGCGTTTGACCTTGTTACCGCCGCGCTGAAGGCCGGGAAAAATGTGGTTACCGCGAATAAATATTTGCTGTGCGAGCATTACGAAACGCTTGTTCGTCTGAGCATCGAAAATCATTGCGCGCTCCGTTCCACGGGTGCTGCCGGCGGTGGTATTCCTTGGCTTGTGAATCTGGCCCGCGCTTCCCGCCTGGACCGAGTTCAGTCCCTGCAGGGCATTATGAACGGCACGACGAACTATATTCTGTCCCAGATGTCCGGCTTCGGTATTTCCTTCTCGCAGGCTCTGTGCGAGGCGCAGAAGCTGGGTTACGCCGAGGCCGATTCTTCCGACGATATCGATGGCCTTGACATCCGCCGCAAGCTGGCCATTTCCGCTAACGTTGCCTTTGGCTCGTGCATCGGCGAAAAAGAAATCCCCGTTATGGGCATGCGCAATGTTGATGAGGCTGATATCCTTGTTGCTAAGACCCTGCATCGCATCTGCAAGCTGCTTGCGTTCGCGAAAGAAAACGAGGACGGTTCCGTTTCCGCTGTTGTGGAGCCCGCGTTCCTTCCTTACGGCGTTGCCGAAGCGTCCGTCAATGGTAACTACAATGTTTTCTCCTTCACGTCAGAGCTCTACGGGACGGAAAGCTTTGTGGGACAAGGCGCAGGGCGCTGGCCTACGGCCTCCAACGTGGTTCATGATTTGCTCGATATTATGGGCGGCGTGAATGCTTTCTATACCGATAAACTGGATGATAAAAAGGTCAACAACGGAGAACTGCAGCATTCCTATTATGTGCGCTGCACCGCGCGTTCCGCGTGGCTTTCCGAGAATATGGCGCAGCGCCTCAATGCTTTCTCATGCATTACCAAGCCCATTTCCGTTGAAGAAATGCACCGCGAAGCCGAAGATATGCGCATGAAAGATCCTTCTATGTTCTTTGCTTCCATTTTTTAATCAAATCCGGAGGACTTTTCGGTGTGTAAGGTTCTGAAATTCGGCGGTTCTTCCATGGCGGATGCCGCACAGATGCGCAAAGTGCGCGAAATTATTCTTTCCGACCCCGAACGTAAGGTTGTCGTTGTCTCCGCCGCGGGCAAACGTTTTTCTGACGATCATAAGATTACCGATTTGCTGTATCTCTGCCATGCTCATCTTCAGTATGGCGTGGATAGCACAACCGTCTTCGGGATGATTGCGGATCGTTACCGCGAAATCGCGAAAGAATTGAACCTGTCCGTTAATATCGATGCGGAGCTTGATGCAATTTGGGACAAAATGCATCATGGCATCAGCCGGGACGAACTCGTCAGCCGCGGCGAGTATCTGTCCGCGATTTTGATGGCAGATTTCCTTCATTTCGATTTTCTTGACGCACGGCTTTGGGTCAAGTTCCGTTTTGACGGCACCATTGACCAGGAAGCTACCTATACGGCGCTTCAGCATGCTGCCGCGGGACGGAAGGTCGTTATTCCCGGCTTTTACGGGGCCATGCCTGATGGCTCTGTTCGCGTGATGAGCAGGGGAGGGTCCGATATTACAGGCGCACTTGCAGCGGCCGCTCTGGACGCCGATGTGTATGAGAACTGGACCGATGTTTCCGGAATACTAATGGCGGACCCCCGGATTGTGCCTGATCCTCAGCCGATTGCCCGCATCACCTATAATGAGCTTCGCGAACTCAGCTATATCGGCGCGCAGGTTCTGCATGAAGGGACGATTTTTCCGGTTCGGGAGAAAAACATTCCCCTAAATATCCGGAATACGAACGATCCTTCACATCCCGGCACGCTGATTATGGAATCCTTTGATGACTCTCTGGATACGGAAAACCGTTTTATTACCGGTATTGCCGGACGAAAGAACTATACCATCATTACCGTAGCCAAGAGCGGCCTTTCCTCACAGGTGGGCGGTCTTAGGCTGATTCTCGATGCTTTTGAAAAACACGAAATCAGCGTTGAATATGTACCCAGCGGCATCGATTCGGTTTCGCTTGTCGTGAACGGGGAAAAGGCGGCCCCTGTTCTGTATGCCATCGTCGGCGAGGTTCAGAAGGCCGTCAAGCCTGACAGCATCAAGGTGATTGAAAATATCGCCATTGTTGCGGCGGTTGGCCGTAAAATGGCTTTCCGTCCCGGTATATCCGGTAAGATTTTCGCCACGCTGGGCGAAAACGGCGTGAATATCCGCATGATTTCCCAAGGCCCCGAGGAATTGAACATCATTGTCGGCGTAGACAATAAGGATTTCGCCCGTGCCATTCAGGTACTGTATAATAGCTTTGTAAAGTGAGTGAGTCAGATGAAGCAAGTCAATATCGCCATTCTCGGAGCGACCGGCGCCGTGGGAAGAGAGATGCTGAAGGTGCTGGAAGAGCAGAATATCCCGGTAGGGGAGCTTCGCCTGCTGGCAAGCGCCCGCAGCGTGGGGAAGCTTCTGCCCTTCAATGGCCGTGAAATCCCCGTTCAGGAGGCCACCAAGAATTCCTTTACCGGCATGGACATTGTGCTGGGGGCGGCCTCCAACGCCCTGGCGAAGGAATTCGCACCCTGTATTACCGGGGCAGGTGCTGTTTTCGTGGACAACTCCAGCGCGTTCCGTATGGATCCCAATGTACCGCTGATTGTTCCCGAAATCAATCCGGAGGATATCAAGCTTCATCACGGCATAGTCGCAAATCCAAACTGCTCCACGATTATCACCCTGATGGCTGTGTACGCATTGAACCGAATCAGTCCTATCACGACCATGATTGCAAGTACTTATCAGGCCGTTTCCGGGGCTGGTGCCGCCGGGCCTGTAGAGCTTCAAGACGAGGTTGCCGCCCTGACGAATGGCGGAACTGTTTCTCCGTCTGTGTTCCCGTATCAGATTGCCTATAACCTGATTCCTCAAATCGGAAGCGAGTCTATCGATGGCTATACAACCGAAGAAATGAAAATGCAGAACGAGGGCAGGAAGATTCTTCATCTGCCGGATTTGCGTGTATCCTGTACCTGCGTCCGAGTACCCGTTGTCCGCAGCCATTCTATTTCCGTAATTGTCCGTACTAAAGAGCCGATTTCCGTATCAGAGGCCAGGGAAGCGATTTCTCACTCCTGCGGTGTACGTCTTGTAGATTGTCTTGAGAAGAAGGAATACCCGATGCCCCTTGATACATCCGATCAGGATACGGTGTTTGTCGGCAGGATTCGTCCCGATTTTACGGACGATAAAGGACTTTGCCTGTGGTGCTGCGGTGATCAGGTGCGCAAAGGGGCCGCGACAAACGCGGTTCAGATTGCAAAGCTTCTGCTGACAAAATAGAAAGGAGCCATACGAATGCATTTCAAGAAAAAGCCATTGGATCAGCTTGCAAAGCAGTTGTTTCTTCCCGTTGATTCCATCGCCCTCTCGGCGCTGCTTTTTCTCTTTGGGTTCGCCGTTGTAATCTGGCCGGATTTGTCTGCCCGGATTTTGCTTGGCGTTGTCGGTATCGCAGCGCTGGCAGTGGGCGGTGTACGCTTTTATCGTTACTGTCAGGCCGGCCCGCTGTCTGAAGGTGCGCGTTCCCATCTGACTATTTCCCTCTGCTTCCTTGTATTCGGGCTTGTTCTGCTGCTTATGCCCGCATATTTGCAGGATGTCGTTCCTTTCTGCATCGGCTTGCTGTTGCTTGTTGGCGGTATTATCAAGCTACAGGTTTCCCTGGAAGCACGGAAGATGCAATCCCAAAGCTGGAAAATCATCGTCAGTGAAGCAGCCTTCTGCGTTATTCTTGGTACTTTGGTGCTGATCAACCCCTTCTCTGATCGGATTTGGTTGATCCGATTCCTTGGCCTGGCGCTGATGCTGGAGGGAATCATGGACGTTATCGCGAACCTCCTTCTGCGCGGCGCTAAAAAGGCTTTCCTTGAGAAGATGCGCGCGGCCGAGAAGGGGAACGTTGAGCAAGTTCCTTCCTCACTCGTTGAAGAAGCGCCCACCGAGGAGCCCTCGGCTCCTGTGGCTGATACGGAGGCAATAACGGAATGAAAAAATTACTTTCGCTGATTGTTGCCGTTCTTCTTCTGTTATGCTCTGTTTTACCCGCTTTTGCAGAAAAAAGCGAGACGGATTGGGAAACGGTTGAATATGTTTACTCTTTGCTTTGCGAGGAAAACAGGGAAGCTTTGGAAGAACTATTTCCCCGGGACGGATGCTATGACGATGTGATTTCCGTCGGCGTGTACCTTTACTGTTATGAGGAACTTCCGGAAAATTATATGACCAAAAAGGAAGCCCGTAGGCATGGCTGGTTCTCCGGCGCGTTGAGCCGTGTTCTCCCCGGCTACGCAATCGGCGGGGACTGGTTTGGCAATTACGCAGGCATCTTGCCGAAAAAGAAGGGCATTACCTATACGGAATGCGATTTGGATACCATTGGCGAAAAGAGCAGGGGTTCCAAGCGCATTGTCTTTGATAACAAGGGCAGAATTTACTATACGGAAGATCATTATGAGACGTTCACCCTTCTGTATGAGCCGGGCATGAATGAGGAGGTACTGAAGAATGCTTCTTGACGCTTCGCGCTTAACTGATAAAATCGCATCCTTCACCTATTTAAAAAGCGTCCTTCGTCCCGAAGACCTGATGGGGAATAACCTGGATGCTTTGTACGATTACCTGACTTCCATCGGTGATACTTCTATTTCGCTCATAAACTGCACGGAAGCCGGTGAGTACGGGGTAAAAATCATTCGTGTAATGGATGATGCGGAAAAAGACAATCCATATCTTCACATTTTCCGAGTGGAATAAGAGGCACATCAATTGAGAAAAATCGGTTTCATGGGTGGGTCCTTTCATCCGATTCATGTCCGCCATGTGGAAATGGCTGAAGATGCGCTACGTAGCATGCAGCTGGATGAAGTCATCTTT
>JAZUDA010000082.1:0-1934 GCA_045639455.1 Clostridia bacterium
CTGCTCTCCCCCAAGCTGCTCAAGGACATGACAGCCGATGAGGTTTCCTCCCTCCGGTATGTCAACACGGACAATACGCCCACCCAGTTCGGCATCAGCAGTCTGGAGGATGTTCTGGAGCATCTGAAGGGCAAATGTCTGATCAACGTCGACAAGTTTTTCTTCTGGCCCGGGGAAATCGGAAAAGTAATCCGCTCCCTCGGTATGCAGGACCAGGTCATTGTCAAAACCGGTGACGACCCCGCCCTGTTTGACGAGGTGGAACGTGTAGCATCCGATATGCCCTATATGGTCATCACCCGGTCCGATACCTTTTCCGATACTCTTCTGAAGCGGAATCTCCGCTATGTGGGCACGGAGGTACTCTTTGCCGAAGACACGAGCCCGCTTGCCTCCCCCGCCTATGTGGACGCCATGCACGCAAAAGGCTTAAAGGTTTGGGTCAACGGCATCGTATACGATTACAAGGCCGTACTCAGCGGTGGGCACAACGATGATATTTCCGTCACCGGACACCCGGACGAGGGCTGGGGTTGGCTGTGTGACCGGGGATACGATATTATCCAGACCGACTGGACGCTTCCCCTGAAGCTGTACATGGATCAGAAATACGGAAAATAAAAAAACCGGCGCTTCCGCATTTGTTGCGGAAGCGCCATTCTTTTTCTCAATGGCCCCATACAAGCCAGCAGTAGGCATAGCCGACGATGACGGCGGTGAGCGTAAAGGGCACGCCGATGCGCAGGAAGTCCGAATTCTTTACCTGATAGCCTTCCCTGCGAAGCATGCCGATGGTGGTAATATTGGCGGAAGCGCCGATGGGGGTAATGTTGCCGCCCAGTGTCGCGCCGGTCAGCAGGCCGAAATACAGCACATAAGGCGCCACACCCATTGTCTGGGCGATGCCGGTCACCACGGGCAGCATAGTCGCCACATAGGGAATATTGTCCACAAAGGCGGAAACAAGCACGGAACCCCATACCAGCAGCGTATACACCAGGAACAGATTGTTGTTGCCCGCGCTGACGAGCGCCTTGGCAACCACATCCAGCACGCCGGCTTCGGTAACGCCGGCCACCACAACAAACAAGGATGCCAGCAGCAGCAGGGTTGCCCAGTCCATTTCACCAAATGCCTTCCGGATTCCCGAGGTATTCTTCTCCTTCAGCATGGAATAGACCGACGTCATCAGAAAAATGCCCGTGCAGATCAGACCGTTTGTTATGGCAGGCTTTCCCGGAATAAAGGACGCGCCAATCAGCAGCACCACATTGAGCAGCAGCATAACGCTGGGCACATAGTCCTTCACCTGAACCGACGCGGTAACCGCAATCGGCTTTCTTTCCTTGCGGAACAGAAGCGCGATCACCGGCACCGTGGCCAATGCGCCCAGCTCCACCGCCCAGCAGATACCGGGCCGCCCCTGCATAAAGAAGAAATCAAGGAAGTCCATCTCCGCATAGCTGCCCATCATAATGGAGGTAGTATCGCCCACCAGGGTCGCGGCACCCTGCAGATTGGAGGAAACGGAGATGCAAATCAGCATGGGAACAGGAGAAATCTTCAATTCCTTCGCCACCACCAGCCCGATGGGCGCAATCATCAGCACCGTTGCCACATTATCCATGAAGGCGGAAATGATCCCCGCGAAGGCGGAAATCAGCACCACCGCCCACATTCCGTTAGGTGCAAGCTTCATCAAGCCCTCGGACATCTTATCCGGCATTTTGGACGCGATAAAGAATGACACCGTGCCCATCGTACCAAACAGCACCAGCAGGATATTCCAGTCAATGGCGCCGCCCAGCATATTCAGGGGCAAGATGCCCGCCGCCACAAAAAAGACAGCGGATGCCAGCGCCACCCAATGGCGATGGTTCTGCAGGATAATCATGAGTACATACGTTACCGCGAAAGCAATGACCGGTACAATC
>JAZUDA010000083.1:0-3633 GCA_045639455.1 Clostridia bacterium
GACAGTCTTCATAGATCATGGACAGTCTTTTTTCCGGCATTTTGTCATCCAGGCAGACATACGCGGCCCCGGCCATCAGTACGCCGAAACGACCGGCAAAATACGCGAAGGAATTCGGGATCTCCATCGTAACAAAATCGCCGCGTTTGACCCCGCTTTCCCGCAGACGGTATGCCAGTCGCTTCGCATACGCGTCCACCTGAGCGTAAGTATAAGATACCCCGCTTTCGGTCTGACCCTCCGGATAATCCACAATGGCGGTCCTGTCCTTGTACAGGGATACACTCTCGTTCCATTTTTCCAGCAACAGATTCATCAAAACGTTCCTCCTGAGTCCAGCCTTTCGATACGCGTCCCTTTGATCATGCCCCGATTACGGCAGCCCGGTTGATGCCTTTTCGGCATGTCCGTTATATCGTCCTGGCAGAATAAACCGGGCCATCCGGTCAAACTCCTCCAAATTGCCGCTGGCGAAATACCGGCAGGAAGAATTTGTCCCTTGCAGCCGGTTCTCAATCACATAATCAGCCAACGCGTCAGCCGCGCTTTGGGAGGCGGAGATGATTTCTGTGTCTTCTCCCATAAAGTCCTGAATCGCGCTCTGAATGATTCCGAAATGGGTGCATCCAAGCAGGAGCGCGGATACGCCGGCTTCTTTCGCGGGCGTCAGATATCTCGCCACAGCTTCTTTCAGCATCGGATCATTTCTATCCACATGTCCCGTTTCACACAACACAACAAAGTCCTGGCACGGAATGTAGAGAACTTCTCTGGATCCGGTGCCGAGTTCTTCCATCGTCCTCTGGTATGCCCCGGAGTCAATACTCCGTTTTGTCGCGGTTACCGCCAGCGGCCGGTTACCGGGCACACGGGTCATCCGTTCGCTTCCCGGGACCAGTACATTGAAAGTCGGGATTCTGTATTCCTCCAGGATGTCCAGTGCGCTGGCCGCTACGGTACCGCAGGCAGCAATCATCGCCTTGCAGTTGAAAGAAGCTAAAAATTCAAGGTTTTCCCGCGTATATCTTCTGACTTGTTCCCGCGTCCGGGTCCCATAAGGGCACCGCCCTGTGTCGCCAAAGTAAATCAGATTTTCATACCGCAGAACGTCCTTCAGAGCGGATACCGCCGTCAAGCCTCCGATTCCGGAATCAAAAACGCCGATTGGTCTGTTATCCATATGCCATTTCGTTCTCCTTGTTTTTATCTGAAATGCAGTTTACTGTTTTGCCTGCTCTGAAAGCTGCGCGGAGTTTTGCGCTGCAGTCCGCCTTCTCAGAAGTTCCTCCGCAATACAAACAGTCTTTTTGAATCCGTTATCACATAATTGTTCAGCGAGAGCCGTGCCCCGGCATCTGCAGGAATATACAAATGCGTCACAGCGGCTGATCAGCCACATTGCATAAAGATAGTTGGCGGTTGTATCATCCAAATGCCGTTCATAATCTTCGCCGGAGTATGTTTTTCTTTCATACTCGCTGATCGTCTTCGCATCTTTCAGGCTGCTCACCTTATACCTTTCCTGCGCGACTGCCAGCAGCTGCCCCGGGAAAGCGATACGCATCCTGTCCAGAATATCCTGATCCTCAGTAGCAAGGAACAGCCGCTCATAGTGGCCTTCCGCCATAGCGGCTCTGATCATTGCAATGATCACATCAAGTGAAGCCTCCGTCACGCCAAAGCTCATACCGGATGTAACATAATCGCTGCCGCGCAACAGTACTCCGAGCGTTTTTCTTCCATCGAGTATTGCTTCACTGTATTCCTTCACTTCCGAGAGGAAATGTTGCGAGATATAGGACTGCAAGTTGGTTTTGCGGGTACGAATCGGATACAGGAACGTAAAATACATGAAACTGTATAAGGTAACCACCGTCTGTTTATCCGCATCCTCCGGCGTAAACGGATTCTGCAGGTAGCGTTCCAGCAAGGAATCCCCATAACGGGCAGTTCCTCTGCGAAGGGTGACTTTGATGCCTTTCGCCGCAAGCCAGTCCGAGGCGCACGCCCAGGTGGTCAGAATACACCCTATTCCTTCAGACTGGGGAATCACCAGTTCCAGGTAATGGATATCCCGTGGACTGACTGACGTCAGCCACTGGAAGAAAAACACATTATTGAAGACTGCAGGGGTATCCATCCGGGAAAAATCGTTCAGAAATGCGGAAGGATAAAAATTTTTCGTAACACACATCACTCCCGGCTCTGCCGGGCGTGCCGCAATTGTCAGACGTTTTTCCTCCGGCATAAACCATAAAATCCGTTCATCGCCAAAGGAGACTTGCTTTTCCGTATCTCTGAGAAGAATCCGTGCCAGGGTCACACTGTATTCATTCGCCTCTTCAAACCATACCGTGGAATACGCCTCAAACACGTCCAGACACAGGCTGTCCTTGTTGTCCTCGTCATAGTGGAAGCAAGGCGGATACATATCAAAATCCTGAAAAAGGGCCGCTTTCAAATACCCCTTCTGTCCTTCGACCCAGGTTTGGTTTTCCGTATAGACCAAATCAAACAGCTGCCGGTTATCGTTTCGGACGTGAAAGCGGTGTTCACCTTTCATAACAAATTCAAGCGCATCATGAAACACAGATTTTTTCAGATCCAGCATACGGAAATTTCCGGTTGTATCAAAATCATCTATCCACAACATTTGATCACCCCATTTCTTCAATCTTATCCCTTGTTTATTATCCGTCAGAACCTTTTTTATTATAGTTAATTCACTGAAATGAAAACAAGCCGCGGAAACCGGGCCTGTTTTCATTGACGTGATCTGGCCGCGGCTGAATCCGCAGAGCTGCCGCTATTCCGGATAACCGGCTTGATCGCTCTGTTTACCCAAACGGAGACTTCGTATAACATCCGTTTCTTTTATAGAATTCCGTCAATTGCAAAGCAGTTCAATCGTATAATCCCAGAATCCCTCCATTTCAAAGATGACCTCCGCCCGACCGCGGCGCGCCTGTTCTTCAGCAATAAGCTGCGCATATTCATCGGCGGAACAGCCGTCGGTCCGGCCAAAGGTATCTGAACTGCGATCCGTATCAACCGTCACAAATTCTACGGAATACTCAGTCACTGCCTCGGGACACAGCAGCGCATAAACCGTCAACGGATCCCAATAGGGATAATCCTGAACATAGCTTTGATAAGAATCGGACCACAGCCCGGATATTCCTGTCCCATCGCTGCTTCGGATAAACATATCCGCTATGGACCGGTCAATGCCTGCGTTACAAGAGCCGGGCAGAATATATTGCTTCGGAAAAGATGCCGTTATACAGGTATAAAAGGCAGCGGGGTCGTAGAGCACGTTGTATTCCGTCACGGGCGTGACGTTCGCACCCTCTATCCCGACAACCGGCTCTGATTGATTGTTCTCCATTACGCAGGCATTTCCAAGGGCGCCGCCCATGTAATAGATCGCCTTTACGTGCGGCGCAAATTCAGCGTCCTGCCGCACTGCCTTCGCGATGTTCATCGTTGGACCAATGGCAAGGATAACCACTTCATCCGGATTTTCCCGTACAGACTGCGTCATGAAATTAACGGCATCATCGCTGTCGCAAAGCAGTTCCGGATCGGTCGTTCCGAAGAAATGTATGGCTCCGTATCCGTCATTGAATTTGA
>JAZUDA010000084.1:0-3251 GCA_045639455.1 Clostridia bacterium
GGTTCTTCATGGTCTTCATTGCTTCGTCCTCCTTATCGTCCTGCGGTTTCCCGCTTGCTTCATCCTTTTTACGAGTTCAGTATAACAGTCAATAGTCACATGAACAGTTACATCGAAAATTATTTTTAAAGAAATTTAGTAATTATTTGGGTAATGACCGGTTCAGGGCGGATTTCGCGGAAAAACCGAGAAAAAAAGCAGGCGCGTCTGTGTTAACTGCCTGTTGCCATTCATCCTGCCGTATCGTATAATTGTGACGGAACCGTTTTTGATTCGATTTTTATGACGTGCGGAGGTTCCCGATTCGGAAAAAACAATCCGACGAAACGAAGGAGAAAAAATGAAAAAACTGTTTCGCTTGGCCCTGACGTTCTTTCTTGCCTTTGCATTCCTTGTGTCATCGCGTGCGATGGCGGACGCGACAAATGTGTGCAATGTGACCGTGTCCGTTCATCCGGCCAACGACCGCTACCTGAGCCTGTCGTTTGACCTGGCGGCCGGCGGGCAGGAATATACGGCATTTCTCACCGGTATCCGGCAGAAGGACGACCCGTCCCCGTGGGCGGAACCCCTCGCGCTACGAATCGCGGACAGCTTTGCCGGAAACCGGGGACTGCGTATCGCCACCCGGGCCACGGGAAAGCCCGATGAATACACGGTGGAAGTGATTGACCTGATGGACGCTGAAAAGCAAAACCTGCATACAGCGCCCGAATGGGAGACAGGCGAAAAGCCGGCCTTCGCCAGCGATACCCAGCTGTGCTGGGCTGCGGCGGCTTCCAATGCGCTGGAGCTTTCCGGCTGGGGCCGTGCCGTCACGGAACTGAACCCGGGCGAAGTGGATTTCGGGAACGAGGACGATATTTTCGCCTACTTCGCCGCCAACTTTACGGACTCCGGTTCCCTGGCCATCGAGGGCGAAAAATGGTTCCTGAACGGTGTTGATATCGATCAGCAGGTGGACCGTACAAGCGGGGAACCGCTCTTTGGGGTGTGGCACTGGATGGGCGCACAGATGATGGAGGAAGGCAGCGGCGGGCTGGCAAAGAAATACTGCGCCGCTTCCGTCACCGGTTCCGACTACGCGCTGTCGTCCATGGGGGCGATTCATTACGCCACGGTCACGGGCCTGGAGCAGGCGGCCGACGACCTGGAAAAGGGATATGGCGTATCACTGGGCATCCAGTTTGTGGGGGAGATGGGCGGCCATGATTTGTGCCTTGTGGGCGCGATTCGCGAAAAACTGCCGGATGGCGGAGCGGGACGTGTCATCGCCGTTTTCCTGGCCGATTCCGATAACGACGGCGCGGATTATGAGTATTCCGACACAGAGGCAGAACAGAAGGCCGGCCCCCGCGGGGAACGTGTGAACAGCTTTGAAATGTACTTCGTTGACGAGACGAGCTACGCCGAAGGCCTGGACGCCGCAGTGCTCCGGAATTTCTGGATGCATCCGGAAACAGATACTGCGGTCACGGACATCATGTCCGTCAAGCCTTTTTCCGTCGGATTGCCCACGGAAACCGAGGGCACCGGGGACGTGTACGCCTCACCTGACCTGGTCTCCAAGGAAATCATCGTGGGTGAGGATTACGAGCGCTATACGCACGCGAAGACGGGCGAAGCGGTTTTCATCTGCGCGAATATCAGCAACCAGAGCTTTGCCCGCGTGACGGATGAAGATTCTGCCGCGGTCACCATCCGCTACCATATTTACAGGGACGGTGCGGAATACGATACAGTCATGAAGGACGTGCCGCTGGATGGCGCGCGGCTGCTTCCGCTGAGTTCCGACCGGGACGGCGCTGATGTGACGTACACCTTTACCGAGCCCGGCGTGTATGAAATCGGCGTCGAAATCGTCAGCGCCGTGGATTCCCGGGGCGTTATCCGCGAGGCCTACCGGCAGAACAACCTGCTTGTTTTCTCCCGGGTGACGGTGAATGACGGCAAATAAAAAAGGAGACAGGCAATGAGAGAGATCGCTTCATCCCGGATTACCGAGGTAATTCGGCAAATGTGCATAACGGCGAACTGCGTCTTGCCCAATGATGTGAACGCGCTGCTGCGGCAGGCGCGGGGTGAGGAGACCTGGCCCGCCGCTCGGGATATTCTGGGGCAGATTGAGCAAAACGCCCGTGTCGCGGAGGACACTATGATGCCCATCTGCCAGGACACGGGTATGGCTTGTGTTTTCGTTGAGGTCGGGCAGGAAGTGTATATTACCGGCAGCCTGGAGGAGGCCATCCACGAAGGTGTTCGACGGGGCTACGCGGAAGGATTTCTTCGCAAGTCTGTTGTGCGGGATCCATTCGACCGGGTCAATACCGGGGATAATACCCCGGCAATGATTACCTATGACATCGTTCCGGGCGACCGACTGAAAATCACGCTGGCCCCCAAGGGCTTCGGTAGTGAAAATATGAGCCGGATCAAGATGCTCAAGCCCAGCGACGGCCTTGAAGGGATGAAAAAGTTTGTGCTGGAAGCAGTCGAGGATGCCGGCCCCAATCCCTGCCCGCCCATCGTGGTGGGCGTAGGCGTGGGCGGCACCTTTGACAAGGCGGCGCTGCTGGCGAAAAAAGCGCTGCTGCGGGATAACCAGACCCCGAATCCGGACCCGTTCTACGCGGCACTGGAGGAAGAACTGCTGCTAAAAATCAACGCGCTGGGTATCGGCCCTCAGGGGCTTGGCGGAAAAACCACCGCGCTGAAGGTGAACATCGAGCATCTGCCCACCCATATTGCCGGGCTGCCCGTGGCGGTCAATATCAACTGCCACGTTACCCGCCACCTGACGGAGGTGCTGTGACGATGGAAAAAAGAATAACCGCGCCCTTGACAAAGGACACGGCATCGACCCTGCGCGCCGGGGACAGTGTGCTGATTACCGGCGTGATTTATACGGCGCGTGACGCGGCTCACAAGCGTCTGTGCGAGCTGATTGCCCAGGGAAAAGAGCTGCCCATTGATATTCAAAACGCCGTAATCTATTACGCGGGCCCCGCTCCTGCCAAGCCGGGTCAGCCGATTGGCAGCGTGGGCCCCACCACATCCTACCGGATGGACGCGTATTCGCCCGCGCTGATTGCCCTGGGGCAGACCGGCATGATCGGCAAGGGCAAGCGGGGGCCGGAGGTCATCGCGGCGATGAAGGAGCATGGCGCTGTCTACTTTGGCGCCACAGGCGGCTGCGGCGCGCTGCTGAGCAGCTGTGTCAAGTCGGCGGAAGTAATCTGCTACCCCGATTT
>JAZUDA010000085.1:0-3259 GCA_045639455.1 Clostridia bacterium
CTCGGGCACGACCCGCTCCACGGCGGTAATCATCAGGTCGCTGCCCAGCAGCATCTGTTTGGCGTCCTCATACTGCTGTCCCATCACAGACGGCGTCAGGAAAACCTTCGGGCCTTCCGACACGGACAGCACAACGGTCTCTCCTTTTTTCAGGGAAGAATCGTACTCCGGTGTCTGTGAAATCACAACGCCCTTCGGCACAGTAGCATGATGAATCGTCACCGTCTGATACTGAAGCCCTGCCTTTTCCAGAATGCGGACAGCGGCGGTTTCCTCGTAGCCTTCAACGGCAGGAACATTCACCGTTGTCACAATACCCGAATAAATGCTTGTCAGACCCATATACAGCCCCACCAGCACGCCCACGGTTACAACCGCCGTCATGGCATAATACAGTGTCCGCTGATGTTTGCGGATCCACAGCACGATTTCCTTGCGTTTGGAGCTTTTTTCTTTTGTCGGTTTAGGCTGGGCTTCCGGCATAGGCGTATACTGCAGGACACCTCCGGAAAGCGCGGCTTGCAAATCGATTGCCATTTCCCTCGCTTGCTGATACCGCTGGGCAGGATCCTTTTCCATTGCGTGCATAACAACAGCGGACAGCGCGGGAGAAATATCCGGATTCACTTCATTGACCGGCACCGGGTCGGTCATGATGTGCTGCATCGCAACGGAAACCGGCGTGTCACCCGTGAAGGGGACGCGCCCGGTCAGCATTTCGTAAAGCGTCACGCCGACAGAGTACAGGTCGCTGGCAGCGGAGACCGTCTTGCCGCGGGCCTGCTCCGGGCTGAAGTAGTAGACTGAGCCCATCACGGTGTCATCCCTGGAGGCGGTACCGTGGCCCGCCACGCGGGCAATGCCGAAGTCGGAGACCTTCACATGGCCCTCGGTATTGATCAGAATATTCTGAGGCTTGATATCACGGTGAATGATGCCGTTATCGTGGGCATGCTGCAGCGCGGCCAAAATCCGTACCGCCACCTGCACCGCTGTTTGCGCGGACAAAGCGCCGCGCTCATGGATAATATCCTTCAGTGTGGTGCCGTCCACGTACTCCATAACCAGATACCGCTGCCCGTTTTCGGAGTCCACATCGAGAAGGTTCACGATGTTATGATGGTTCATGCGGCGCGCGGCAATTGCCTCGCGTTCAAACCGGTCCACAAATTCCTCGTCCTGCTGGTACTCCGGCTGAAGTACCTTGATGGCCACCTGATGGCCGGTTTTTAAGTCGGTAGCACGGTAGACAATGGCCATGCCGCCGGTACCCTTTTTTTCTTCCAGCTGGTACCGGTTCCCGAACAGAGGAAGCTTCTCGCTCATGCTTTCTCCTCCTCTGAACAAACCAGCACAATGGTGATGTTGTCCTTGCCCCCGGCGTCCAGCGCAAGCGTCAGCAACGCCTGCACGGCCTCTTCGCCGGTGTGGTTTTTTAATACATCCTCAATTTTTTCATCCGGAACATAGCCGCACAGCCCGTCGCTGCAAAGCAGGTACACATCGCCGGGCTGTTTGGTGATAAAGCGGGTGTCGACCTCCAGCGCCTCTTCCGTGCCGATGGCACGGGTAATCATGTGGCGGAAGGGGCTATTCAAAGCCTCTTCCTTTGTGATGGACCCGTTGCGGATAAGCTCCGCCACCATGGCGTGGTCGCTGCTCATCTGCGTCAGGACACCTTCGCGGAAGAGGTAACAGCGGCTGTCGCCCACATGGCCAAGCAGCATTTCATACGGCATTTCCCAAAGAACGGTGGCTGTGGTGCCCATGCCCGCCAGGTCGGGATTTTCGCTTGCCATTTGGTAGATATGCCGGTTGGCTTTATGGAACGCACGGATAATATTCAGTTCCGTCGGGTACTGCCCGGTCAGGAAATCGGTCATGATACGGGATGCTTCCCCGCTGGCCACTTCGCCGCCCTGGGCCCCGCCCATACCGTCCGCCACGCCGCAGAAGGAGGACCCCAAAATCAGGGCATCTTCGTTATTGTTCCGCACCTTGCCCTGATGGGTCACGCTGTAGTATTTCATAGTGTTCCTCCTTCCGACAGAACCTTGCGCCGCAGCTGCCCGCAGGCGCCTTCGATATCATCCCCCATCTCCCTGCGCCGGGTAGCAGAGATGTGACAGTCCTCTAACGTATGCAGGAAATCCTGCACCTGTTTTTCATTCACGCCTGACAGCCCCCGCTCCTTGACCTCGTTCAGGGGAATCAGATTTACATGACATTGCATGCCGCGCAGCCTGCCCGCCAGCTCCACCGCCTGCTGAGGGGAAGCATTCACGCCGCTGACAAGGGCATATTCAAAAATCACGCGGCGGCCTGTTTTTTCGATGTAGTACCGGCAGGCCTTGAGCAACTCGTCCATCGGATACACGTTCGCCACCGGCATCATGGTTTTGCGCACCGCGTCGTTGGGCGCGTGGAGTGATACCGACAGCGTGACCGGCAGATGCGCGTCCGCCAGGTCATACATTTTCGGCACAAGGCCGCAGGTGGAAAGGGAGATATTCCGCAGGGAGATGTTCAGCCTTGCAGGATCGTTGACCAGCTGCAAGAAGGCCATCACCTCGTCATAGTTATCCAGCGGCTCGCCGCTGCCCATCAGGACGATATGCCCCACCGTCTCCCCCTTATCCTGCAGGAAGCGATTGGCGCAAAGCACCTCGCCCAGCATTTCCCAGCGGGTCAGGTTCCGCACACAGCCATTCAAGGTGGACGCGCAGAAGGCACATCCCATCTTGCAGCCTACCTGTGTGGAAATGCACAGGGAATAGCCGTAATGGTAGTGCATCAGCACGCCCTCCACACAGTTTCCGTCGGCAAAGCCGAAGAGGAACTTGACCGTATCGTCCACGGAAGAGCAACGGGTCTGCAAAATCTCCGCCGGATAAGCGGAATAACGCTGAAACAGTGTATCCCGAAGCGCTTTGGGCAGAGAAGACATTGCCTCGGGCGCGGTGCCCTTTTGCAGGAACGCAAACAGCTGCTTCGCCCGGAAGGACGGCTGGGACAACTCGGCAAGAAGGCTTTGCAGCTCTTCCATGCTCATGGATAACAGGCAGGGCCGTTCATTCTCCACGGAAATTAGCTCCTTTTCAATCTGACAATAAAGAATCCTTCGACTTCGTCACGGTGCTGCAGCAGCTGCAGACCGAACGGCCCATCCTGCGCGCGAATCTGCTCCGGCACATCTGCCGGAAGGGAAGTCGGAGGGCAAGCGGGCTTAGGAAGACAAGGCATATTATCAACTCCTTGG
>JAZUDA010000086.1:0-7500 GCA_045639455.1 Clostridia bacterium
AATTACCGAAAAAACAAAATAAAAAGGAAAGGAGTTTTCCACAGTTTCCACAGCCTGTGGAAAACTTTATACACACCCTTGTGGAAAGCCTTACGGCAGCAGGGTTTTGGGGGTGTTTCGGTGTGGAAAATCCGCGGGATATCCACAGGCTTTTCCACAGAAAACGGGGAAAAAGTCAGACGATCTTGATGAGCATGGTTTTTTGCTCATCCAGCTCCAGTTCCAGCATTTTTTCCTTTTCCAGCTCCTTCATGACACCGCTGAAGCGCTTGAAGCCGATGGCGCGCTCGGAGTAGTCGGGATAGGAGGCCTGGATGTCGGCCTTGAGGATGCTGGGGTTGACCCGCTCGAAGCCGCTTTCCTTGTACCGGGCCAGCTGCTGGGCGAAAGCCGCGCGCCAGTTGTCCTGGCTCAGCTTGGGCTGGGATTCCCCTGCCTCCTCCCGGTTTGTGAGGGAGACCATCATGTTGAAGTTATCGTTGGTCACCCGCAGTGTGCCGTACTTGTCGGCCAGGCGAGTGAGAAGCTTGCCGAAGGTGGCGCAGCCGAAATCCTTTTCGTTGAAGTCCGGCTTCAGCCGCAGCAGCACGCCCTTGACCTCGCTGGCGTACATTTCGCCCTCGTCCGCCTGCTCTGTCAGGATGGAATCCACCAGCCGGTCCAGCTCCTGCAGGTCCATAGGCTCGTGGCTCTGTTTTTTCTTCTGATTATTACCGGCGGTGCGGGCCACGCTTTCCAGAAACTGGAACTCGTTGCAGGCGTTGATGAAGATATTGCTGGCCACCTCGCTCCGGCTGATGCCCAGGACGAACTTGCCCATGCTCTTCAGCTTGCCCACCAGCGGCGTATAGTCGCTGTCGCCGGAGACGATGCAGAAGGAGTTGATCAGCGGGTTGGTGTAGGCCACCTCCAGCGCGTCGATGACCAGGTGGATATCGGCGTTGTTTTTCTGTGAAATGCCGTAGCGCAGGGAAGGCACCACGGTAAAGGTATTGGACAGCAGCACCTCCTTCAGGTCGCTGAAGCGGTCCGTATAGCCGTACACCTTGCCCAGCAGAATATCGCCGCGGATTTTCACCTTGTCCAGGATATTGTTCAGTGTGGCTGTTTTCGCGCCGCAGTTCTCCAGGTCCACAAAAACAGCGAAGTTGGATGCGCTCATAAGGAAACCCTTTCTAATCGTTAAATGCGGAAGATGATCCGGTCGCCGCGGATATACTGGCGGGAGGTATGGATGGGTACGTCGTACTCGTCATACACCACCTCAAACATGTTCAGCAGCGCGGATTTATCCGGTATATCCATCATTTTGCTGATATGCCCGGAGGAATAGCTGATGGACAGGTCGTGCACCGCCTTCACGGGGATGGTGCAGTGATTCTGCAGCGTTTCGTAAAGGGAGCAGGTCAGGTCCTCCTCCATCAGGTACAGGAAGCGGTCGGGAAAATGGTTATACTCCAGCATCATGGCTTCCCCGTCGATATAGCGGACGCGGCAGGTCTCAATCACCTTGCTGCCCGCGGGGATTTGCAGCTGGCTGCAGTCGTCCGCGTCGGCGTTCACCAGGCTGACATGGATGATTTTATTCTCCACCGTCTTCCCCTGGGAGCGGGCCACCTCGGTAAAGCTGGTAACCATGTGCAGGTTGCGGGCCAGCTTGCTGCCGGCGACAAACGTGCCGCTGCCCTGGCGGCGTGTCAGCAGATCCTCGCCCACCAGCAGGTCCAGCGTTTTCCGTACCGTGACGCGGCTGATGCCGTACTGCTCGCACAGCTCTTTTTCGGAGGGGATACGGCTGCCCACGGGATACAGGCCCACGCGGATATCCTCCCGCAGCTTTTGCGCCAGCTGCATATACATGGGGCTTGAGGAATTCAGAATCGGGGATGCGGATTTCATTTTTCTTTTATACCTCGCCTGACTCAGAATATTTTGTGAATCCATTCGCCGATGACATAGGGAAACGTGCCCGCCTTTTTCCGCCTTGTTTCCGCGTCCAGCGCGGCGCGGCGGTAGCCCATGTTTTCGGGCTCCATATGCACCGCCTCGCGGTAGCTCTGGCAGGCGGTATCGTACTGCCGGAGGGATTCCAGTATCCGCCCCTGTGCGTAGTACCACTGCGCCGTCCGGCTTTCCGCGCGGCCCAGCTGCCGCAGCGCTTTTTCCGGGCTGTTCTGGTCCAGCATTTTCTGCGCCAGCATCAGCGCCGTATCCACGCTGACCATGCTGTACCCAATCTGGTGGGCGGAGGTACGCTTCAGCGCCTCCTGATACGCGATATTCAGCAACGTCAGCTGCCCTTGCGCGGCGCGCTGCTCGTCCTCGTCCTGGAACTGGTCCGGGTGGCACTTCTTCACCTCGGCACGGTAGGCGGCACGCACGGCCTTTTCATCCGCGTTGGGTGGAAGCCCCAGTACCCGGAAAGGATCCTGCATGATACCGCCTCCTTTCGGGGAGAGTGAGGGGAACGAATCGAGGGTTGTCTGCCGGGAACGAATCGGGGGCTGTCTGCCCCCGGGCCCCCGAGCAGGGAACACGTTCCCTGCACCCTGTTTTGGGGATTTTTTTGGGGTTTTTCGCCGTTTTGGGGGGGGGGGGCACATCATGTTTCCGAAACTTCTGTCTCGGAGGCGGCACGCAAGCGTTCCCCGCCTTCGTCAGATTTCGGAAACAGTCGCTCCGCGACTGCCCCCGGTTTTTTGGATTACGGTTTGGTGACGGAAGCATTGAATATTGCGTTTCGCTTAATGCTGCTCCGGGGTTACGGGAATTTTGAATTTACAGCAGCGGCTCCCGGCAGATATTGGCGCCCAGGGCGCGAAGCTTATCCTCCAGCTTTTCGTAGCCGCGGTCGATATGCCAGGGCTCCATGATTTCCGTGGTGCCGTTGGCCATAAGCCCCGCCACCACCAGCGCCGCGCCGGCCCGCAGGTCGGTCGCACGGACGGAAGCGCCGTACAGCGCGGGCACGCCCTCAATCAGCGCGGTATCGCCGTTGATTATCACCCGCGCGCCCATGCGGCTCATCTCCATCAGGTGGTTGAACCGCTGGGAATAGATGGTTTCCCGTACCACGCTCTGCCCCTGCGCCGTTGTCAGCAGCGCGCTCATGGGCTGCTGCAGGTCGGTAGGAAAGCCGGGGTACACCTGGGTTTTCAGGTTCACGCCCCGCTGCGCCCCGGTGGCGCACACGCGGATGCGGTCATCGCCCTCGGTTACCTGCACACCCATCTCCAGCAGCTTTGCCGTGAGGGAGTCCATATGGGTGGGAATACAGCCGTAGATGGTCACGTCGCCGTGGGTGGCGGCGGCGGCAATCATCAGCGTACCGGTCTCAATCTGGTCCGGAATGGCGGAATAGGTGCAGGAGTGCAGGTGCTGCTGCCCGGTGATGCGGATCTGGCTGGTGCCCGCGCCGCGGACCTTGGCGCCCATGGCGTTGAGAAAGTTGGCCAGGTCGACGATATGGGGCTCCTTGGCGGCGTTATAAATCACCGTCGTGCCCTCCGCCTTGGCCGCTGCCAGCATCACGTTGATGGTGCCGCCCACGGTCACCACATCGAACACCACGGAATTGCCCTTCAGCTTATCCGCGTGGGCGTTGAAGGAGGCGTTTTCCTCCGTTACCTTGGCGCCCAGCGCCTCAAAACCCTTGATATGCTGGTCAAAAGGACGGGCGCCGATGGCGCATCCGCCGGGATACCCTGCCTGCACACGCCCGCAGCGGCCCAGCAGCGCGCCCCAGAAATAATACCCGGCGCGCAGCCGCGCGGAAAGCTCCGCCGGCACCTGGTACGTATCCACGCCACGGGGGTCCACGGTGATGGACTTGCCGGGAACGTAGTCCACCTTGGCGCCAATGGCCATCAAAATATCACGGATGGCCCGCACGTCTTCTATATCAGGCAGGTTTTCCACCGTACACGGGGCGTCGGACAGCAGAATCGCGGGAATCAGCGCCACGGTGGAGTTCTTTCCGCCGCTGACATACGTGTCCCCCTCCAGCGTATACCCGCCGGTAATCACCATTTTCTCAAGCTTCATGGTTTTCTTCCTTTCGGAATGGGATAGAAAAGACCAACTTGTATTATGACATATATGATACAAAATTGCAAGAAAAAATGTACCCCGCCCGGGAAAAACAAGACATTTCCTCGCCTCCTCCCCGAGAAAGGCAAAAAAAGAAGACCCATAGCTGACGCAGCAGCCATGGGCCGGGTAAATTTCCGTCGTGGGGAATCAGTTGTCCATATACCATATATCCGTTTCGGAGAGATTGGCATCGCGTATTTTACAGTTCGGACATCTGAAAAGGTAGCTTAATACGGTATTGCCCCCGGGAAGGGTGATTTTGAAATTTCCTTTCCATGCCATAGGAGCGCTGTTACAGGTGACCTTCGGGCAACCCGGCGTTCCGCCGCCAAGCTCGTCGGGAAGACCATAAATCTGGATCCGGTTGCCGTCCGCGGAAGGAGTAACGTGGTCGGGGCGGACACGTCCATCCAGCCCGCCGGCCGCGGTTTCCGGCTGTTCATCCTGTAGTCTGATGAAGTCCGAACATGACGTGAAGGGTTTCCCTCATTCCCGAGCGCGTTCGGTTTATCCCCGTTTCAGGGTCGAAAGAACCGCCCCGGTGTCTTATTATTCAATGAGCGAGCCGTCGATTCAGCCTTCACAGATTTTGCCTTCCTCGTTCGTATATTTGATTTTGAAGTATACGGTATTGGAATACGGGTCCATGCGGGGCGCTACGCTGTCGACCGTATCGACGACCGTCCCGTCGGGCAGAAAGGCGTCAATACCGAATCCTCTTAATGGCTTCGGCCGGACTATGGCGTTGCCTCCTCTGCCCCCGAGATTGACGGTGCGCGAGGTACCGCCGCTAACGGATACGAGCTCGTCATCGTTCAGGGCTTTTACGTTTTCATTCGTGTTCATGAGCATGATCCTCCTTCATGTTTCTTCATTTCTATTGATTCCCTTTGCAGGTTCACCGCAAGACTTCCCGCTTCACATCATAAGCCTTCGTTTTTTTTTCTTTTCCCTGACGGACAGCATGAGCACCGTGCCCGCGCAGGCCAGCAGCGCCAGCCAGAGGCCGATGCGGCTGCCGTCGCCGGTATGCGGCATGGATTCAACAAAGAACTCCGTGTCGGCGCTGCCGTCGGTGGAAACGATCCGCAGTGTATGCCGGCCTTCCATCAGGGTAGGAATGTATTTGTTGAGGAAGGTGATCACCGTGGAGCCGGATTCGGCGGTGTAGTATTGGCCGGGAAGCACCTGCCCGTCAACCTCCACCCGTACGAACTTGCCGAAGTCCGCGTCGGA
Organism: Clostridia bacterium; assembly: GCA_045639455.1. GTDB lineage: Bacteria > Bacillota > Clostridia > Christensenellales > Aristaeellaceae > JAZUDA01. Next base: position 5,329 of record JAZUDA010000086.1, read on the forward strand.
GGCAAACGTGGCGGAGGCCGCGTTCATCGGGATGCACTGATTCGCGCCCCGGATGATTTTGTACGGCTCGCCGCCAACCGTGATGGGCTGCAGGGCCGATTTGGTCACGCCGTTTTCGGTATAGGTGACGGTCACGGCGGAATCGGTCTTTTGCAGATTCGTCAGCGGGGACAGGGAATAGCCTGTAATCGGCTTCGCGTACAGCGCGTTCACCGCCATGCCGGCAGGGTCGAAATTTTCGCCCGGGTTGTAGCTTGTTCTCTGCGGCGGCGCGGTAATCACGATGCCGTAGAGCTGCATCGGCACGGGAGCGGGGCTGCCGCTCCACTTTGCCACCGCCACGATATTTTCCGTAACGGGGGCGTTGAAGTCGAACTCCGTTTTGTACGTCCCGTCCGTGTACCAGCCTTCAAACGTGCAGCCGTCCTTGGCGGGATTTGCGGGCTTTGCTGCTTTTTCACCCGCGCCTATGACCTGTGTTTCCACATAGCTGCCGCCCGCGGTATCGAAGGAGACGGCAACCTTTTCAGGTGTCAGCTGTACGAACTTCGCGGTATAGGTGATATCCGCGGTCACGGGAGAAAGCGCCGGTGTCCAGCCCGTGAAAACAAAGCCGGTCTTCGCGGCGTCAACATGGACGGGCATTTCACCCGCGTTCACGATAGCGGTATCAATGGTTGTGACATCATCCAGCTTCCAGGTCACGGTATACTGTGCGGCCGCGTTCTTCGTCCACTTCGCGCGGACGACTGTGCCGGCATTGACGGCGATGCTGAAATCAAATTCCGTGCCATAAGTACTGTCCGTATACCACCCGCCGAAGGTATAGCCCTCCCGGGTGGGATCCGCGGGCTTTGTCGCCTTTTCGCCCGCGCCTATGACCTGTGTTTCCACATAGCTGCCGCCCGCGGTATCGAAGGAGACGGCGACCTTTTCGGGTGGAAGCTGCACGAACTTCGCGGCATAGGTGATATCCGCGGTCACGGGAGAAAGTGCCGGTGTCCAGCCCGTGAAAACATAGCCGGCCTTCGCGGCATCGGCATGGACGGGCATTTCTCCCTCGGCCACATCTGTGGTATCAATGGAGGTGCCGTCATCCATCGTCCATGAAACGGTATAGACAGGGGCCTCCGTAATCGAGATCTTGACATACGGCTCGCGAAGGCGCACATAGGTAGCCGCGGTACTTTCGGTCGCGTCTTTCTCCCCGGGCCCGGAATAGATGGCGGACGGTTCGCCGGTGATCGTCAGGGACATGTGTCTGGACCCTTTTCCGCCGCTCCCGATTCCGCACCCGATTAACTCATTAGCTTCATCTACATTACCGATTGCGCATACGGTGCCGCCTGTAATGGTTGTGTTTACGCCGGAGGTATCCTTGCCGCCGCCGATACCCGCGCCCCCGCGGTCTCCGCCTTTGGCGGTTATATCGCCGCCGTTTATCTCCACCGCGTTGGGATAACCGTGATATCCGCGTCCGATTCCCGCGGCCCATTCTCCGCCGAAGGCCTCCACCGTGCCTCCGTTGATGATGATTTTCCCGTTTCCTGAGATATCTTTGGTCGAGCCACGGCCTGTTCCGATTCCGGCGCCGTTTTTTCCGCCATACGCGGTCACTTTTCCCGCGTTGATCGTAACGGATACATCCGCCGCGCCGTTTGCTCCGCCGATACCGGCCGCGTTCACACCGCCGTGGATCTCCAGAATACCGCCGTTGATTTCCACGTATCCGCACCCCTGTGTATTCTGCCCCGGGCTGTATCCTCCGCCGATGCCTGCCCAGTTATCCGGCACAGACGAATTGATGATCAGTTTTCCGGTTCCGCCGTTTTTGTCCTGACCGTAGATACGAATCGAATTGTAGCTGCCGTTTTCAATCCCGTAAGGAGCGTTCAGCGTGCATCCGTTCGTCAGGATGATATTTGCCGGGTTGCCTATTTGAGATTTATTCTCAGGGCGGCTCTGGAGCGTTACTTCATCGACAACCACATACCATTGACCTGCATCGAGCGTCAATGAGGTACAGCTGCTGTCAACCGGCGTATAGAAGAGCACTTCATTTTGGCAGAGCTCTTTCATTTCGGGATCGTACTCATAATACACCACCGAATCCTGCGCGTCCGTAACCGGGATATCCAGCGGTACACCGTCGATTGTAACCGACAGTTTTTC
>JAZUDA010000087.1:0-3266 GCA_045639455.1 Clostridia bacterium
ACGCCGGTGCGCAGAAGAACCTGGGGCCCGCAGGTCTTACCGTTGTCATCATCCGTAACGACCTGCTGGAACGGGAAAAAGACCGGGTTGTTCCCACCATGCTGCGCTACGACATCGCGGCGATAAACGGCTCCATGTACAACACACCGCCCACCTTTGCCATTTACCTTGCGGGGCTCATGTTTGACTGGGTGCTGAAAGAGGGCGGAGTAGCCGCCATGGAAGAGCGGAACCGTAGAAAAGCAGGTATGCTTTACGATTTGATTGACAATTCAAGTCTGTATACCAACCGGGTTGCGTTGGAAGACCGCTCTATCATGAATGTCGTTTTCACCCTTCCGACCCAGCAGGATACGGATGATTTTATTACCTTCGCCCGCGTGCACGGCCTGACAAGCCTGAAGGGGCATCGGCTCACCGGCGGCCTGCGCGCCAGCATTTACAACGGCATGCCGGAAGAGGGCGTGGTACTGCTGGCGGAAACCATGAAAGAATTTGAAAAAGCAAGATAAAAGGAGCGGAACAATAATGTATCAGATTAAAACATATGACAATGTCGCCGAGGCAGGACGAAAGGTTTTTAACAACGGAAAATATACCCTCTCAGATATCTGTGACAATCCAGACGGTATCCTTGTACATTCCACGCCGCTGCACGGAATCAAGTTCGGTGACCGTCTGCTCTCCATTGTGCGCATCGGGGCCGGTGTCAATACCATCCCGGTTGACCAGTGCACTGAGGAAGGTATCTGCGTATTCAACTGCCCCGGTGGCAATGCGAACGCAGTGAAGGAGTTGACCGTGGCAGCCATGATTATGGCCATGCGAAACGGCTTTACCGCCATGGAATGGGTAAAGAATCTTCCTGAAGACGAATCCGACCCCGGAAAAACCGTTGAAAAAGGCAAGGAAGTTTTCCGTGGACCTGAAATCATGGGAAAGACCATCGGCATTATCGGCCTCGGTGCCATCGGCTCCCGCATGGCCCGCGCCTGTGATGACCTTGGCATGAAGGTACTGGGTATCGATCCTTACCTTCCCCACGCCCGCGTCAGTGAACTGAAGGAATTCGTCGAATTCAAGGACAAGCTGAGCGAGCTGCTGCAGGAAAGCGATATCGTTACCATCCATATTCCCCTGAACCCCGAAACGAAGGGATTCATCGGGAAAGAAGAAATAGCCCAGATGAAGGACGGGGTATACTTGCTGAACTATGCCCGCGGGCCGATCGTGGATGACGATGCTGTATGCGCTGCGCTGGACAGCGGAAAGATCAAGGCCTATGCCACAGACTTTCCCACGCCCCGGCAGATGAAGCATTCCTCCGTGCTCTGCACCCCGCATCTGGGCGCCGGTACGCCGGAGGCCGACGTAAACTGCTCCGTTATGGCGGCACGGCAGACCATTGATTACATTGAAAATGGGAATATCACGAACTCCGTAAACCTGCCGAATCTTTCCTTCGCGCGCGCGGACGGAGACCGGATCGCGCTGATTCACGCCAACAAAATCGGCATGCTGGGATTGCTTACCGAAAAAGTCGCCGCTTGCGGCCTGAACATCGAGAACCTGGTCAACAAAGCGAAGGATGGCGTAGCGTATACGCTGCTGGATTTCAACACTCAGGTGCCTGATACCCTGATTGAGACATTGAAAGGCATTGACGGCATGATCCGCGTAAGGCTGATTCGGTAAAAGTGCATACAGAAAAAGGGGCTGTGAAAGAAAAGGAAAAAGTACAATCACAGTCCCCTATTTTCGTAAATAATAACAGACAGGTCAAAAAAAAGACGCATCACATCATTAGAAGGAAGCGTCTTTATATGGCGGAGAGTCAGGGATTTGAACCCTGGATGCCTTTAGGGGGCATACACGATTTCCAGTCGTGCGCCTTAGACCACTCAGCCAACTCTCCATCGCCGGTCAAACGACTTGTTCATTATAGGTGAGACGTTTGAAAATGTCAAGCCCTTTTTGAAAATATTTTTTAAAATATCTTCCGTGGAGGAAGAAGGGAATCAGACTTCGGTTTAAAACAAAAAATGCGGTTTGAAGTCGTAGTGTGTTCAGCTGTTTCGGATGATAATCCGGGTTAATTTTCTATTTTGAGATATTAACAGTTCGTGAACTTGACTTTTTCACTTTCATGCGCTAAACTGTTATCAATTGAAAGGAGGCCTCTGTGAATGGCCGGATACCGCAATGAATCAACCGATCGTCTGATGGACATCTTAGCTACGCTGGACAGCAGAGAGGCTTGCTACGCCTTTATGGAGGATCTTTGTACAATCAGGGAGTTGCTGGATATGTCCCAGCGTTTTGATACCGCCCTGCTGCTGAGCGAGGGCGAAAACTATCAGGAAATTTGCAAAAAGGTCGGAACAAGCACCGCTACCGTAAGCCGTGTCAGCCGCTGTCTGAACTACGGCTCCGGCGGATACCGGGCGGTCATTGACGCACTGAAGAAGCCGGAAGAAGAGGCTTGACTTTTTCCGCGTTCTGAAGCATAATTAATGCAGGTTCTTTCCATTCCATATTTTGTCTGCAGCCCGTTATTTGTGCGGGTGCAAATAGAAATCACTATCAAAAGGAGGAAACCACAATGAAATCCTTTGAACAATCCCGCCGTGATTTTCTGAAGCTGACCGGTAAGGGTGCCATCGGCGCTGCCGCGCTGAGCGTTGTCCCTGCCGTTCTGAAGCCTGCTGTTGCCGATGAGGCAATTGAAGCCCCCGCCTGGCCCTGGGAATACAAGCCCATGGACAAGCAGGTTGCCCTGGAGCGCGGCTATAAGAGTTTCTACACGCACGGCGGCTGCTGCGCCGGCTGCGTTGCCGGTATTCTGGAGCCCATGGCCGAGCAGTTCGGTTATCCTTACAACCAGCTGAACGCGAAAATGTTCGCGGCAGGTGCCGGCGGATACGGCGCTCAGTCCCTGTGTGGTTCTTTGGGCGGTGCCCTGGCCGTAATTGGTCTGTTCTGCAACGGAACTGACGCCGGCGCGATTCGCGGCGAACTGTATGCCTGGTACAAGGAGCATGCATTCCCTGAGTATCAGCCTGAAATCCCCGCCCCCACCACTACCGTTGCCGGTTCTGTCAACTGCGTTGACTCCGTCGGCAAGTACATGGCCGCTACCGGCTTCACCATGGCTGACGATGGCCGTAAGGCCCGCTGCGCTGCCGTGACCGGCGAAGTTGCCCGCAAGACCGTTGAGCTGCTGAACATCCACTTTGGCTTTGAGGCCGCTCCCGTTGTGGAAGAGC
>JAZUDA010000088.1:0-1736 GCA_045639455.1 Clostridia bacterium
TGCCTATACCATCTCCTCCGGTATCGCGCCCAGCTACCTGCGGGGCGACTCGGTCGTATCTATCCCGCTGGATGTGGAGGAGGTCATTCAAATCGGTACCATCACCCGGGCGGACTACCGTCCCACCGAGCTGGGGCAGAAATATCTGGATATCCTTCACCGGCTGGTGGGCGATATGCACTGAACGAAGACTTCGGTCTGCTCTTCCGACTCGGGCAGGGACGCGGTAACGCAAACCCGGTACTTGCCGGGTTCGGCCTCTTCACCTGTCCAGTAGAAGTAACTGCCGCCCGGACGAACGGGCTGCCGGTAGGCAAGATAAGCCACGGTTTCGTTCCGCTTGTTCTGAACGGTAACGGTCAGCAGGCAGGGCCCCGTGGCGCTGACGGCAATGGCCGCTTCCTCACCGGAAGCGGGGCAAAAGACAGGGCTCGCCTTCACGGAGAGACCAATCTCCGACTGCGTTTTCAGCGCGGTCACGGTGGTGGAGCCGCAGACCCGGACCCGGTCCTTTTCGTGGGACAGCAGCATCATCATGACAAAGCCGGAGTCCTCTTCTCCCAGTCCGTCCAGGGTCACACTGCGGTTCTTGTAGCCGGGGGATACGCTGCCATCCGGGCTTTCCACCCGGTCAGGCAGAATCTGAGCGCCGGCGAACTGCCAGGCGTTCTCCTGGTAGTAGACCAGTGCCCATGAAAGACGGGCATCCCCGCGTGCCGTAAAGGAATAGACCGAGGTATGGGAATCGCCTGTCAGCACATTGCTTTCACACTGTACGCCTGTGATGGGAGATGTGACTTCAATGCTGTCGGAATGGCTGATGACTGTCCCGCTGTCCGATGGGTATAGCCAGGACGTTGCGGCGGCATAGTGGGAAGTCAGATACCGCTGAAGCTCAGACGCGGTTACGCTGCCGTCCCGGTTTTCATCCGCTTCAAGGCCTGACGCCGGATCAAGCCCCTCTGCAATCGCGGAGGTATAGTAGCCGCCGCCTGTGACACCTTCTGGGCGTTCATCATAGTAAAACCAGCTTTGTTCTTCCGCGCCGGCGCTGGTAAATACCGTCGCGCTGCCGATGGGGGAGCTCGTTTCGCACGCGCCGCTGCCCCTGGCGATGAAGGAGCCGGAATAGCAGGCGTCCAGGATCAGAATCTTTTCGCCGGGCAGGCCACTCAGAATACGGTTCAGTTCCGGGGAGGAAATTCCGTAATCTGTTTCCCCGTCGGAAAGCATCAGCCGTATGCCGTCATCGGTTTTCACGCCGTGAGTGGAAAAGTACAACAGCAGGGTGTCCTCGTCAGAGCAATCGGCGAAGCTGTCCGCGATAACGGAACGCAGCCCCCTCGAGGAAACGGGCAAATCATCGCAGCAAGTAATCACATGGTAGTCGGTCAGCACCTGCGCCAGCCGTGCCACATTGTCGCGGGGGGCGGGGGCTGTACTTTGCGCTTCCGCGAATACATCGCAGCCGATCAGCAGGGCGGTATTCTCCGCCTGAGCGGGCCCAAAAGGAAGCAGAAGCAGCAGAAAAAGCAACAGTATCGTTTTCCGCACGGCTCCACCTCCTTTCTTGATAAGCAATGGGGTTTGATTTATGATAAAAAAAACGTTATCTGCTTTGTGTGTTGTCTTTCTTCTTTGCGCGCTTTTGACCGGCAGCCTTCTGGCACTGTCCGTATCCCCGGCGGTAATGGCAAACCGCTTTACGGCGTGCGCCCGCGGGGAATCGCTTGGCC
>JAZUDA010000089.1:0-9342 GCA_045639455.1 Clostridia bacterium
ATATGGGAGAAGTAATGCTCCAGGCCGGAGGCGGGGCGGCTTACATGGACGAAAGCCATGGCAATGCCGGACAGAACCAGGCCCTCCATAATGGCGCCGATGGTCTCGGGATCCCGGTCCATCAGATGGGGAGCGGCGGCAACCAGCTTGTTCAGGCTGTCACGCATAAGGGTCGCCACATCGGGGCAATAATACTCATCATTGATGATGTTGGTAATGCGCCACTCGCACAGCGCCACATACTTGGCAAGCATGTCGCCCAGACCGCTCCACAGCATGCGGGCGGGGGCATCCTTCAGAATTAGCGTATCGGCGATAACGGCAACGGGGCAGGGAACGGAAATATGGCCCTTCACGCCAGCGATAACCATGGAGGAACCGTCGGAGGCGTAGCCATCCATGCTGGGGGCGGTGGCAATGGAGATGCTGGGCTTGCCGGTGACCCGGGCCAGTACCTTGCAGCAGTCATTGATTACGCCGGAGCCAACCGCCATAATCACGTCACAGGTGTTGTCAAATGCCATGGCGATGGCACCCATGCTGTATTCGGCAGGTTCGGGATGATCTTCGGCAAAGCAAAAATAGGAATAGGGAATGCCGGCCTTTTCCAGCACGGCCTTTACCTTGAACCAGGCGGCCTTTTCCGTGTTGGGGTCGGCGACAACGAAGGGCTTGGAGAAACCAAGACGGTCAAAGCATTCGGGAATTGTATTTACGGCGTCACGTTCAATACGCAGAAATTTCAGGGGACAGGAATGATGCACACCGCACCCGTCATCGTAGCCTTCCGGGCGAAGCAGCTCGTCAAAACTCAGCTTGGAATACTCCATTACGGTTTTCCTCCTTTAGAAACATTCGGTCATATTATAACAGATAAACGGGAGAAAGACAAGAAGGGACATCATATGAAGCCAGAAGAAAAAACGAGAACCCCGGCGGAATGACGGAGTTCTCATATTCAGCGAAAGCAATCGTATTACCAGGTAGGAGCCTTGACACCGGCTTCTTCCAGTTCCTTCTTGTTGGGCCAGAACAGAGGCTCCTGACCATTGAACAGCTTCGTGCATTCTTCCAGCAGCATGGCGGGGCTGTCGGAATAGCAGTTCACGGTATCGCCGCCGCGGTGATTGGAGAGCGTGACATTATCCAGCTTCAGATAGTCATCTTCGGGCTTCATGGGCTCATTCATAAATACATCGAAGGCGGCACCCATCAGCTTGCCGTCCCGCAGCATTTCATACAGGCAATTGTTATCCACCAGATGGGGACGGGCGGTATTGATGAAGTACGCGGTGGGCTTCATCTTTTCCAAATCCTCACGGAAAATCCGGCGGGTATCACACCGCAGATGCAGGGAAACGATATCGCTCTCCCGCATCAGGGTATCCAGGGGGACCCAGGTGGCGTTGTACTTGGCCAGGTCGGGATCATCGGGGGAAACCCAATCGTCATGTACCAGCACCTTGCAGTCAAAGACCGTCAGCTTACGTGCAACGCGGCGGCCGATATTGCCGAAGCCAATCAGGCCGACGGTGCTGCCCTTGATTTCGTGGATGGTGGAGGAGTTATGGAACTTCTCCTGCCATACGTTGTTCTCAAGGAACGTATGGGTGCGGGCCAGATTTCGCATTTCGGAAATCATCAGGCCGATGGTCAGCTCCGCCACGGAGTTGGCGTTATGGGCGGGGTTGTTCAGTACGGGAATGCCGGCTTCGGTCGCGGCCTGCACGTTAACGTTTTCCAGGCCGCCGCGGTTGGTCAGTATGACCTTCAGGTTTTTCGCCATGCTAATCAGCTTCTTATTGACGGGGCACAGATGCACCATTAGCACCTCGGCATCACCAATCACATCATACAGCTCCTGCGGGGGCTCTACCGCCTCGGCGCCTTCACGCTCGATTTTGTGAACAGGTACACGCATGGAGAGACGGTCCGGCGTACCGAAGAAAACCACATTTGTGATTTCAAACTGCGGGAATCCGGCAAAGCATTTTCTGTAAAACGCTTCCGTCATAAAGGCATCCGTTACAACCACGGTTTTCATAGGTCAATACTCCTTTTCTTCAAATCGCCGGCACCAGGTGTACTTGCTGACCGCCACCTGCTGGGCGTTTTCTACATACGTACTGATTACATCGCGAAGATGGTCCGGAAGAACATGGTCAAACTTGACTTCCAGCACAATTTCGTCATGGTCGAATGGGGGAATCATCGGAACAGTTGGACTGAACAGGTCATGGGAATACATTCCGGTGCGCAACTGCTTATCGAAAGTAACGCGCACGGTTTCGATGGGGCTGATGTATGCTTCACGAACATAGTCCACCAGCACAACGGGGCGCAAAAGACGGGTTTTCATTTCCCGGTACATATCTTGCAGCAGACCGCTCTTTGTCTGCTCCAGCCCGTCAGGGTCACCTGCAATCAGCTGCTCGCAAAGCAGCTTGGGAATGGAAACACTACGCTTGGAAATCAGCGAACCGACCTTGGTCTTGCACTCCAGCTTGATATCGTCATCCCGCAGGTTATAGATGCGGATACGGTACTTATCACGGTCCTTCACGCCGTTCAGCTTGTCATACAGGGCATCGTCAAAGACAGTGTCGAAATACAGAGAACGGATGTGGTAGTCTTTTTCCGTGCGCCCGCCGAATCGGTCAGGTGTCAGGAAATTCTCCAGCGCGTTGGCCAGCAGGATGTGCTGCTTCTCGTTGATAATGAATTTCAATTCATGCCGCAGAGGAATTGTGACAGCCATGGATGCTCCTTTACTTATGCGCCTGCTTCGGACTGGCAGGAAACGAGAGTGGCGTCATGCACGCCTTCGATGTCCAGCATGCGGCTGACAATCTTGGAGGTGTCATCGACCTGTACTTCCACGGTCATCTCGGCACCGGCACGGGTAACGGACTTGCTGCGCAGGCGGTTGTTCTTGCTGGAAAGCTTTACCTCGTTCATGATGGCGTGTTCCGCCTCAGAATCGTAGTGCAGCACCAGCAGGTAGGTATTGGGGCGGGAGAAGTGGCCGAAGGTCAGCAGGAACATGAACAGGCCGATGACCAGCGCCACGCACAGGCCAACCACATACAGCTGCGCGCCCAGCAGAATGCCCATGGTCAGCGCCCAGAACATATAGGCGGTATCCATGGGATCCTTGACTGCGGTACGGAAACGGACGATAGACAGTGCGCCCACCATACCCATGGACAGCGCAATATCGGACTTGATGCACATTACCACGGGGGTCGTGATCAATGTCAGCATAACGAGGGTCATGGCGAAGGACGGGGAATACAGCACACCGCGGAAGGTCTTGCGATAAACGAAGGCAATCAGTAGGCCGGTTACCAGGCCCAGCAGCAGGGAAATAACCACGTCAATCAGGGCAATATTGGCAAACTGGGCGGCAAGCCCGCCGTTGGAAAGGATGTTGCTGGAAGAAATCAAAGAACCCATATCAATACCTCATTCTCTTTCTTTCTGTCTTGATGAGTATAGCACGCGAAGGCTGAAATAGCAAGGAAAACAGGGAAAATCAGCTGACGCCCGCGGGCATTTCCGGCTGGGGACCGAGGTAATACTGCGTTTGCTCCATGGTAAGCCCGAACGTGTTGCGGACCATATCCCAAAACAGGTTGGGCCGTTTCTTGACCACGTTCTGCAGTCGGGAGATTCGTGTCCGCCAATACCGCATGGCGCCGTCCGGCGTCAGGGGAGAGTCGGAATTCAGCTCCTTGTCGTTGAACTCCGCCCAGCGGGCAAAGTGCATGCTCATTTCGCCCTCAATGCCTTGCACCATTTCATCGATTTTGAGCAGCATCACGTCCGTGGTGAAGGTCTTGTATACCGTGCCCAGCTTGGTCAGGAACAGATCCTTCATCTCATCATTTTCCAGCAGTTTGCGGAAAATTGTATTGTCGATGCGCTTATCACCCATGCCCTTTTCCTTCGTATACGAGGCGGCGGAGTCAAAGGTGGACTGGAACAGCGCGTAGTCCAGGTCGTACAGGAACCAGCGCCATTTCCCGCCGGGAACCTGATACATCCGGCAGTTACCGATATCGGAGTTGCCGAAGAACATTTCAATCGCCAGCCAGTCAAAATAGTTATCCACGTCCACCCGGTCCAGAATGTACTGCAGATCCTCGGGATTCTTGCCGGGGGACAGCGTCTTGATGGTGGAAATCATGGCCTTGTATTCTTTGTTGCTGCCGTGGACCGCGGTCATGTTGCCCTGCAGGACGATGATGTCATCCTTGTCCTCAACGCCCTCATACGCGGCGATAATGGAGGAGTCCTTCGCCTCACGCATGTTGTAGTGGCCCCAGTAGACACCGTTCAGATAGACTACAACGGGCTTACTTGCCATGTGGATGACCGTGGTGTCCAGCATGTCCACCAGCTGGGACTGCATGCTGTCCACGAAACGGGTCCAGACACCGTCATTGCCGCCATTCCGCAGCAGGAAGGATTTATACCGGGTGGCGTCCCGGTCATCGAACAGCTTGGTATCGAAGTACTTGCTCCCCTGGGAAGATTTGGCAATGACCTTCATGGATTTCTGGGGAATGTCCAGCGAGAAGTCGCCGTACAGCCGGAATTCTACGCCTTGTCCCAAAATCTGCGTGTTATCCAGACTATAGTATTCCAAATACGCGGGCTGGTTGATTTTGCCGTATTTCCGGTAAATCGTGTTGGAATAGGGCCGGGTGGATTTATCAATGTCAGGGCCGTCAATCAGGAAGCCTGTCTGAGGGTTGTACAGAACATCCGGGTCGGTACACAGGCAGACAACAGGCAGGGCGTGATAGACGTTCATCAGGTAGGTGGCGGTGGTTACGGTCGAACAGTACAGGTTATCCTCAAAGCACCGGGCGCGCAGCACGGTAGTGCCTGTGATTTCAAAGGTTTCGCCCCGGTAGACGGTGGAATTTTGCGTGGGCACAGAGCCGTCCACCGTGTAGGTAATCACCGCGTGAGGGGAAGGACTTGAGATGGAAACGTAAACCGTTCCCTCGTAAATGCCGCCGCGCAGGGAGAATTCCGGGGCAGAGGCGTAGTTCAGGAAGCCGTTCGCGTTGGCGCTGACGGGGGTTGGCTGGTCAAAATATCGAAAGCCGGCGTTCGTCCGCCCGTAGGAGATATCTGTCCGCATATCGGCAGGGAGCGTGAGACGGTCAAGAACCGTCCCATCCGGCGTGGCGAGGACAATCATCTCCTCCTTCGTTTTCCCGATGCGGAAGCCGGTGTGCAGTTCGCCGGATTTTGTGCCTGTGGCCTTCCCATCGCAGTAAACAAGCAGATAGGAGCCGGGGGCAATCATTGTGCCGGAGGGGAATTGCCATTTTCGGCCTCGGTCGATGTTATCGCTTAATCCGTAGCCGTCCAAATAAACAGGTTGGGTGGAGGCGTTATATAGCTCCACCCAATCGACAGCGAGAGAGGCAGAACCGGGCGGGACCAGGGGGCCGGACGCCATCACCTCCGTAATATAGACCCCGGTGGGGTTCTGTGAGCGAATATACTGGTCAAATTGCCACATCCCGGTGGTGTTGTTCGGCATACCGGGGGACCCGAGTGTGAATTCCCGCCATGCGCCGGAGGCGTCCCGGCCGTAGGTTTTGTCAGAAGGCAGGTTGTCAATCACCACGCGGTCCATGGTTCTGCCATGATTATCGGAAAGCAGCAGTACCTCATGCTCCGCACTGATGGAAAAATTGGTGTGGGCGATGCCGGTGGTGCTTTCCACATAGTCGAGTCCGTCACAGTAGACCACATAGTAGCCGTAGGGTGCGATTGCGGCTCCCTGCGGGAAACGCCACTTCAAAGGAGTGGTCTCTTTATCAGACAAGGCATAATTGTCCAGCAAAATCGTTTGGCCGGTGGTGTTGTAAAGCTCAATCCAATCCACCGGATTGCCGTTTTCGTCCTTTAGTCCTGTCTTGGGGGATGCCATGACTTCGTTGATCAGGATGGCACCGGATTCTACGGTGTGGTTAGCCCGGTATGCCGCGAAGCCATCCTGCGTATTTTCGTAGCCGGGCGTGAAGTAATCCGCCAGGGAGTAGGTCTCATCCGCGTTCAGAATCATGGCTTCATTGGTATTCATGACGGGTGTCTGAACGGCATCGATGATGTAGGCGTAGGGGTCAAACAGGTACACCTGAGCGGATGCGGCAGACAGGGTGAACTTGGCGTGAAGCCCGTGGGTAATATCCTGGTCGTTGGTACCGGAACAGAAAACAACAATCCGGGCATCGGCGGAAAGCGTGACATCCGGGAAAGTAAACTGAATCCGGTCGGATTTCTTTGAAAGACCGACGCCTTTCAGGTTGATGTTCTTATCGGTGCTGTTCCAAATCTCGACCCAGTCGTAGTAACTGCCGTCATAGTCCGGTACCGCCCCGCTGTTGGAGGTCATCACTTCGGAAATCCGCAGCCCCACATAGTCACTCCGGAGGCTATAGGTTGTATTGCCGTTTTCATCAACGGAAGCGACAGTATAGGATGCTTTCCGAAGCGGGGACTTGGGGGTTATCGCGACAAGAATCGCGATAACGGCCGCGAACAGGATTATATAAAACGTAAGCCCTGCAATTGTTTTCTTCTTTTTGGGCTCTTCAAATCGTTCTGAACGACGGTTTCGCTGCATGGCTTTCTCTGCCTTTCCATGGAACAATCAATATCAATCGACATCGGCTCCGCATACGAGAGCCTCATCAATGTACGGGTAGATTATACCACATCCGCCCCCTCCGATGCAATGAAAAAACAGGCGTATTCACAATATATTTACATCGCAGACATAAAAAAACGGAATGTTCTCATAAAAGAACATTCCGGCCGGATGATCAACAGGCATCAAACTGGGCGTAATACAACTCGGAGTAGAACCCTTTCCGGGCAAGCAGCTCCTCGTGGTTGCCCTGCTCCACCACGTTGCCGTCCTTGATGACCAGAATCTTGTCCGCGTGACGTATGGTGGGCAGACGGTGGGCGATGAGAAAGCAGGTCTTGTCGGTCATCAGCTTCCGCATGGCCTCCTGAATCAGCTGCTCGGTCTGCGTATCCACGTTGGAGGTGGCCTCATCCAGAATCAGCATCTTGGAATCCAGCAGCATGGCGCGCGCGATTGTCAGCAGCTGCTTCTGCCCCTTTGAGATATTCAGGCCGCTTTCGGTAAGCACCGTATCATAGCCGTTGGGCAGGCGCATGATGAAGGAGTGGATGCGCGCCGCCTTGGCCGCGGCGACAACCTCCTCTTTTGTCACACCTTCCTTGCCGTAGGCGATGTTTTCGTAAATCGTGCCGTGGAACAGCCAGGTATCCTGCAGCACCATGGTATAGGCGCGGCGGAGGCTTTCGCGCGTCACATCGCGAATTTCGTGTCCGTCCACCGTAATGGTTCCGGCGTCCGGGTCATAGAAGCGCATCAGCAGGTTGATGATTGTGGTCTTGCCCGCGCCAGTGGGGCCGACAATGGCAATCAGCTTTCCGGAGGGCGCTTCCAGATTGAAATCCTTCAGAATGGGCTTTTCCTTTACGTAGCCAAAGTCTACGTTTTTGCACAGCACATCGCCGTATACGTTATCCAGCACCTGTGCGAATTCCGCATCGGGCGTTTCTGTAGGCTCATCAATCAGGCGGAAAACCCGCTCCGCGGCGGCCATGGCGGATTGCAGGTCACCCACAATGTTGGCCGTTTCGTTGATGGGCCCTGAGAACTTCCGGGAATACAACACAAAGGAAGAAATTTGCCCCAGACCGATGGTGTTGTTCAGGTACAGGAGGGAGCCGAATACGCTGACGAGTGCCAGAGAAATATTATTGATCAACCCGACGGACGGGCCGATCAGCGTGCCGTAATACTCGGAGGTATTGTAGGCGTCCACCGCTTCCTTGTTCTTTTTATCGAAACGGTCAATGATAACCTTTTCGGCGTTATAGGCGCGGGTGGTCTTCTGTCCGTTGATCATTTCCTCAATAAAGCCATTCAGCTCGCCCAGCTTCTTGGAGCGCTTCCGGAACAAGGGGTGAACTCTCTTCGTGAAATAGCGGGTGAATACAATGGAGAGCGGGACGGTCACGCAGAACACCAGCACCAGGACGGGTGCGATGTTGAGCATCATGATGAGCGAGCCTACGACGGTAATCAGGCTTGTAATCAACTGCAGGATATCATTGGTCAGCGTGGCGTTGACGGTATCGATGTCGTAGGAAATGACGGAAATGATATCGCCGGTCTGGTACTGGTCAAAAAAGGCGACGGGCAGACGGGTCAGGCGGTCAAATACGTCCTTACGCATTTTGAAAATAACCTGACGGCTGAGGCGAATCATGACCAGGCTCAGCAGGTAAGAGAATACGCAGCTGAGCACATAGAAAACCAGCATCTGAATAACGTAGTAGTACACCGTGGGGAAGTCTACCTTGCCGGCCTCCGTACCGATGGCGTCAATGGCTTTGCCGGACAGGGACGGGCCCCACAGGGACAGCAGGTTGCTGGCCACGACCAGGAACAGCGCCAGCACAATCAGCAGCTTATAACGGTACAGATAGCTGCCGAGGCGGGAGAAAAGGTATTTCTTGTCAACCTTTTTTTTCGCGAACTGACGCTTGTCGTTGGTGTTGCCCTCGCCGGGCATCATCCGTCTTCCGCTTGCTTCACGCATTGCCGGCACCTCCTCCCATCTGCGTTTCGGCAATCTGCCGATAGGAATCGCATTTTTGCATCAGTTCCTCGTGTGTTCCGCATCCGATGACGTGCCCGTCATCCAGAACCAGAATCAGGTTGGAATGAAGGATGGAGGATACACGCTGCGCCACAATGACGGAGGTGGTGTCCGCGAAATCCGTATGGAGAGCCTTGCGAAGCTGAGCATCGGTCTTGTAGTCCAGGGCGCTGGAGGAGTCATCCAGAATCAGAATATCGGGTTCGGCCGCGAGGGCGCGGGCAATCAGCAGACGCTGCTTCTGTCCGCCCGAGATGTTGTTGCCGCGAACCGCCAGTTCGTAATCCTTTCCGCCCTCCACCTGGCTTACGAAAGATTCGGCCTGTGCGCAGCGCAGCGCCTTGTCCAGCTGCTCCTCCGTCAGGCCGCGGCCGTAATCCACGTTTTCACGGATACTGTCCGCCATCAGGAAATCATTCTGGAAGGCGACGCCGAACAGGCGGGCCAGCTTACTGTGGGGAATGGAGCGGATATCCTTGCCGCCGATGTAGATGGCGCCGGAATCCGGGTCGTAGAAGCGCATCAGCAGGTTCAAAATGGTGGACTTCCCCGAACCGGTTGAGCCGATGATGCCCAGCGTGTCGCCTTTCTTCAGGGCGAAGGACAAATC
>JAZUDA010000090.1:0-8274 GCA_045639455.1 Clostridia bacterium
TCACGATAATACAGCAGCCCGTGCCGAAGTACCTTTTCATAATCAGGAGACAAGTTACTCACGTTGCCCAGCTCGTGGATATAGTGCTTCGCCTTGATTTTTGCCCATTCATCGTCTGTGAAAATCAGGGGCAGATTGGGCACTGTGCGGGTGAAGGCAATCAATTCACCCTCCATAAAGACAGGTGTTTCCGCCTCCAACGCGTTTTTCAGCCGCAGGGCGGTCCGCTGAATATCGGAAAGCAACGGGTCGCGATAGGTGTTCTCGATCCCTTCGGGCACGGAAACCCGGAAGGCGTGATGCACCCGGTTCCATTGGTCGTGCATCAATTTTTGCAGTCGTTCTGTCATATTGTTTCTCCAATCAGATGCAGTCGGCCTCCAACAGCGTTACGGACGCGGCAGGCAGAGTGATCGTGCCGTTTTCCGGCAGTGTGATTTCCTGTACCGCCGGCACAACTGCATAGGGATTTTCAAACGTATTGCAGGTTTGCGGATCATCGGCCCGCAGCGTGGTCACGCGAACGGTATTGCCGATTCTGCCGTTCAGCGTTTCCAAGCGGACGGATTTGGACGCGGTCAGGTCCAGGTTGGCCACGGTCAGGGTCAGCTTGCCGTTCTTCACCGAAGCAGAGGCGGAAAGGGTGCACAGCGGGTCATACTTCGCGTGCTCCATTGTCTTCGCGTCTACCGTAGCGGCAACATGCTTCGCGTCCTGATGCCCCTTGAACATGGAGAACACATAATAATTCGGCGTTTCCACAAACTGATCTCCGCCTGCCAGGTACAGGGAATGCAGGTTGTTGCACAACTGTGCCACATTGGCCATGCCCACCACATCGCAGCGGTTGTTGAAGATATTCAGCGTCATGGCAGCCACGATGGCATCCCGCATATTACTCTGCTGCTCAAACAGGTTGTAGCCCTTACTGGGGCCGGTGCCGTCCTTGTGCCAGTTGCCCCACTCGTCCACGACCAGCTTCAGCTTGCGCTCCGGGTCGCACTCGTCCATGATTTCACGGTGTCCGTCCACCACCTGCCGCATGCGGTCCGCGCGGAACAGCTCATCGTACCACTGTTCCTCGTCAAAGTTCAAGTCGTCGTGACCGTGACCCCAGTCCGTATAGTAATGCAGGCTGACACCCCAGGTGGGTGTTTCCTGCCACGGACGGCTTGCCCATTCCCTCATCAGCCGTCTTGTCCAGTCGAAAGACAGGCCATTGGCGCCGCACATGATGTAGCGGTTATCCGGCATGCCCAGGCTGCGGAAAATCGTGGTATAGCGAACGAACTCCCGGGCGCACATTTCGGGGGACATCTGTCCGCCGCCGCCCCAGTTTTCATTGCCGATGCCCCAGTACTTTACACCGAAGGGCTCGGCGGATCCGTTCTGTTCACGCTCCCTGGCGAGGGTGGTGGTGCCCGCTGGCATATTGGCGTACTCGATCCAGTCCCGGATGTGGAGCGGCGTGGTGGAGGTCATGTTGGCCGCGATATAAGGCTCCGCGCCTACCATGCGGCACAGGTCGATAAATTCGTGCAGCCCTACCTGATTGCTTTCCAGGCGGCGGTCGCAGTAATACCACCAGTTGAGCCGCGTAGGACGGCCTTCGCGGGGACCGATGCCGTCACGCCAGTCATAGGTTTCAGCGAAGCATCCGCCCGGCCAGCGCAGTACCGGCGGCGCGATTTTTTTGAAGCTTTCCACCAGGCTCTTGCGGAAGCCCCGGATATTTTCCACCTTGCTGTCCTCGCCGACCCACAGCCCGTCATAGAATACGCCGCCGATATGCTCCGAAAAATGACCGTACAGCTTCCGGTCAATAACGCCCTTTGAATGGCTGAAATCCACTGTGATCTTTTCCATACAAATTCCCTCTTCGCTTATTCATACGGGGCTGCTTATTTTGTGCCGCAGAATGGGAAAACCGTTACTCCGGTACAAACGCCTGTTCTTTCTCTTAACCCCTGCGTGTTATTATATGATATAATCCGGAAAATTGCTACAGGGAAATAAAAGAAGAATGGGCAGTACTCGTTTTTGCTTCGGCTGACGGGCAGACAATCAATTGTCAGTATGGAATGACATGCTCAAAAAAGTGAGGAAATACAACGAAAAAAGCTGCTTTTTTCAAAGCAGCTTCCTGTTGTGCCATCAGGGGCTCAAACCTGGAACACCCTGATTAGGAACTCTGTTGGCTATGGAGAAAAGCGATGAATAATCCTTAGGGAACCGCGCCGGCCGGGGCGGCCATCCTTCATTGCCGAACCCATCA
This sequence comes from Clostridia bacterium, assembly GCA_045639455.1. Lineage (GTDB taxonomy): Bacteria > Bacillota > Clostridia > Christensenellales > Aristaeellaceae > JAZUDA01. The sequence continues at coordinate 2,276 of JAZUDA010000090.1, forward strand.
ATCCAAAACGATATATTCCCAAGGCGCGACGGATTGGCCTTCGTACTGCTGCGCTTTATCGCTGAAGTTGCCTGCAATCCGGGAGCCGTCGCTGTAATGGGCAACCTGGATACCGTTCTCTTCAAACGTATAATCGGTCATATACAGCAGCTGTTTTTCCGCCAAAGGCAGGTATTCATCCATACCCTTGCGGATCGCCGAAACCGCTTCGCTCAGTTCTTCATCCGTTCCGCAGGATAAATCCGTCTGGCCCATCCAGTTCGCGGCGCCCTCGCGGAATTTGGAGTGGAAATAGAAGGAAGGACGTCCGCCGCGCATGATGAAGGTCAGCCGATCCTCCGGGTTTTTGATTGTATAGTTGATGGTGGGGCTGGAGGGGTTATAGGCCAGGATGCCGTGATAGACGATTTCCCAGAAGGGCAGATACCGGTCATGGAACGGGTATTCCTTGTGGCCGAATCCGTCGCCGAAGCACACATACAGGGCATAATCCAGGTACTGAATGGCGAAATCCATGGTGCCTTCGGAGGAGAATCCGTCATAAATTGCGCTGCAAAGCTTCATGATTCGCTGCGCGGTCAGGACGGCGTCCTTCGTGTAGCAGGGATGACCCGGCGCATGGCAGGTATCCGGCTCCACGATTGAAATGACATCCGTGAAGTGGATTCCGTTCTCCCCCAGCGCAGCTACACGGGGCTCTTCCCGCAGGGCGTTCTTCCACTGTTTCAGCAGGCAAGTGTGGTAGGCGTATCCTGCGGAATAATGACCGATCTGCAGATATTCTCCGTTTTTATCCTGCGCCACATCATCCCAGGTGAAGGTATCCGCCACTTCCACGCTGTCAATCCAATTGGTATGGGTGGAGATTCTATACCCAAGCGATTTGACATAGTCAATCGTTTTTTTCATTTCTTCTTCCCCGCCCAGCCGCTCGTCTACCGGGAAAAGCTGAGGGAATCGACCGTCATGACCGCTCTTGTTCCAGCCAACCAGCTGAAGATCGGCCTTTTCCACGCCCTGCTTTTTCAGCTCATCCGCGATATCCCGCACACGGGCGAAGGTGCACACCACCTTCATGGGCGGTTCATTTTCCGGTGTTTGATGATGAATGGGAGACGGGCTTTGCTTCCAGCCCATCCGGATGCGGATGACCGGCGATTCAATCATATCCCGGATGACAGGACGGTCGACCTTTTCGGAAAGAGGCCGGATTTCCTTCCGCGCAAGCCTGATTTCGCGCTCGGCTTTGGCCATATCGGCATACGTGGCGTCCGCCTTCAGAGGCACGATTTCCACTCGGATATCGTCATAGGGCGGATCCTCCCGGGGATTCGTAAAATCAACAAAGGGCGTAACCGTATATACACCCTCTTTGCAGCTGATTCGGAAGTGGAACTTATAGTTTCTTTCCAGGCGAACCAGGCAGCACGTTCCCTGCTTTTTGATTCCGTAAAGACACATCAGCGGCCTGTCATAAACATATTCGCTGTCTTCCCGTTCGGTAAAGAAAACCTGGAAGTCCCCGCGCATTTCAATGTTGCGGGGCATCAGGTAGAAGCCCGCTTCGCCGGAACGGGCACTTGAGAGCTCCGGCAGAAGATACAGCTTCCCGGCATCCTGAAAGCTTTCCTTTGGCAGTGTCAGAAGAAGGGAGCCCTTCCGGTATTGCTTGACAAATTCAATGCGGCGACCGGCATCCGTATACGCGTAGTAACGATTCATATTCATTCTCCTTTCGGACCCGCTGCGGGATCCGTGATACATTATTGTCCGTTTTCTGACCGGGAAAGAGAGAAGTATTCCGTTCCGTCGCCCGCGAAAACCGTTTCCGGGGCATTGTTCATGATCCAGTATACCACAGTGTCTTTCTTTTTTGCCTTTTCAACAGGCTCCCGGTTATTGGGAATCAGATACAGCTTTGCGCCGGTTGCTTTGTAAAGCGCCACCGAGCCTCCGTTCACTGCGTGATGCGCGACCTGCACAATATTGCAATCAAGGCGGTCACCGTAGTTTGCGATCGCGTTTTTGCAGGTAGCGGCATATGCGTCCCCCAAAAACAGCACTTTTTTTCCTTCCGTCTTTACCATGAGGACGGTGGACGTTTCGTTGACATCGTTTACAGGCTTCAAATCTTCCCAGGTCGTCACGATATCAACCGTGATATTTCCCACTTCAAAAGTATCGCCTGTATGGGGCACAATCAGGTCCGCGTTCAGGGTATACCGGATGGTATCCAGGGCCGCAGCACCGGGGGCATAGCTGGTTGATTTGACAGTATCCACCAAATCGCGGGGCGGGAAATTAGCCATGATAGCGTCTACGGTGAGATGGTTTCGATAATAGTCGGCGATTTGCCTCAGTGCGCCATAGTGATCGGAATGGGGATGTGACAAAAACCATACGCTCACGTGAGGTTTTTCCTCCCCGGACACTTCTTTCAGCAGCTGGAGAAAGCGGTATCCGTCATCCATATTCCCGCCGTCAATGACGAAAAGTTCACCGTTGCATGCTTTCAGAATATACCCCATACCGGCAGCACTGCCGGGAACATATCCCTCCGGGGAGGAATAGACCGTCTGATATTGAACCAGCAGTGTTTCGCCCGCCTCCGCGTTCGCGGAGAAAGCAGCCGTAAGCAAAACAAGCAGAAGAACAAGGACCTTTTTCAGATGGGTTTGCATGAAAACGGCTCCTTTGCGGCAGTCAGCAGTTCACGGTCAACGCCCTCCGCGCGGAAGTTCTCCGCCCGGATGGCCGGGCCGTCGCTCCAGGCCTTGGCGAAGGCATCGGTATCCAGCCCATCCACCGTCACATTCTTCAGCAGCACATCCTCCCAGTGACACAGGCTCATGCCCTGCATGCCAGAGATTTTCGCAAAAGACAAATGACAGTCAATGATTTCCAGCCTGACAGGACACGCCGCGTCGCCGTAGGCGGTAATGGGGTAGTGGATGCCCGTGGCGGTGACGTTTTCAAAGCGGATGCTCTTCAGCGGCCGGTTCTGCTGCCACGGCTCGTTGCCGGAAAAATTGTAGTGCAGGAAACGGTCGGCATTCTCACACACACAGTTGCGCAGGATGATGTTACCGGGTTCCGTACGGATATCGAGGGAAAAATCTGAATTGTAGGTAAACAGACTCAGCATGTTATAACGGTGATTGCCCGCGTTGGGAATGGGCTTGCCCGAGCGCTTTTCCTCTTTCGTAAGGCTACCCCGGAACAAATACCTCGCCGGGCCGTAGAAATGGCAATCCTCGATCACCGCGTTCGTACCGCCGAAGCGCAGGCCGCTGCAGGCCGTGTTTACCTCGCACCGTCTCGCGATGACATTCCGATTATCAATGCCGGCGATGCAATCGTCGCCTGTATAGAAGTTGCAGTCTTCTATCAGCACATTTTCGCAGCTCCTGATATTAACGCCGTCATGACCGGCCAGCACAGTCACATGGTCCACGGACAGATTCACGATATCAAATAGCGCGTGGGCCCAGTTGCCGGTATTTTGAATCGTATATCCGCGCAGCGTCACATTCCGGCAGCGATGGAAATCCATGCCGTGAGGCCCGCGGTATGCTTCCTCGCCGATCTCGTCAAAAGGATCCATGCCGTCGATCAAGGCACCCTCTTCGCCGATGACGGCGATGTTTTCCGCGTCAACGGCACGCAGCAGCGCGTTGTTCCAGCGGCTGCCGGGCTTGTTGAGATGATCGTTGTTTTTGCGGTTGCCGTTGGTAGCATACAACGCGTCTGAACGGTCATCATCCTTCAGCGGCTCCACCGTATCCGTGCGGATTGCCATATAATCCATCGGATCACGGCTGCCGCAAAGCACGGAGCCGGATTTCAGAAGCAGCGTAACATCGGAACGGATTCTCAACCCGCCCGTGCGGAAAGTGCCCTTCGGGACGATAACGGTTCCTCCGCCGTTCAGGAAACAGTCATCGATACAGGACTGAATCGCCGCCGTCTGCAGTTCAGCCGTGTCCGGTCTTGCACCGTAGTCAAGAATAGAAAATTCACGCATCATTCTGTCCCTCCGAAGAATCCTGATACCCTGCTGTCAGTCGAATTGTAGCATATCTGACGCAAGAACACAATCCGGGCCGTTCATTCATGTCCTTATGAAGAATGAAACAGGGGCTGCCCGAGGGCAGCCCCCGCAACAGGGAAAGCTAATTACTTGTTGAAGAACACCTGGTTCAGTTCATCCAGCAGAGGCTTCCACATGCCTTCGTTCTCGGTGATGAACTTGGCCCATTCGGTATCAATATCCAGCGTGGTATCGGCAATCAGGCCGGCGGCCTTGGCGGCGATATCCAGAGAATACTGATTCTTCAGTTCGCTGCTGTAGTAGCTGTAGTCATAGTCGGTGCGAACAACGGTACCGGCGCTCTTGTTCAGCATGTTGCGGCGATACTGTTCAACAGCGGTGGGCTGGGGCAGCGGGCTCTTAATGATATACAGCTCGTCGTTGCAGGTGCCCCACTGCTGAATCACATCCTGGCTGTACTGCTTGGGCTTGTCGGGGTTCTTGATGCTCTGATCAACCATGCCGTCTTCGGTCCACTGCCAGTCAACATTGGGAATGCCGCAGTTCACGACGATCTGGCCCTCAGTAGGATCGCTGAAGTAGTCCAGCATGCACAGGATACGGTCCATGGTCTTCTCATCGGTATTGGGACTGAAGACCTTCATCGTCCAGAAGTTGCCGGTTTCATAGGCAATCACCTTGCCGTCGGCGGGAGTAACGAGGGTGGTGGCAATATAATCATCGGCATCGGTGTCGGGATGCGCGTCTTCCCAGGCATTCCAGGCATCGCTCACGTTGCCGGGGCCGCCATCGTTGAACATGGCAGCGGCAACGCCGGAGGCGAAGCGGTTCTTCACATCGGCAGAAGCCAGCATGTAGAAGTCAGGATCCAGAGCCTTGGATTCATAGGCAGCACGCAGCAGCTTGATTTCATCCGTTACGCCTTCTACACAGGGACCCCAGACATAGCCGTCATCGGTGGCAACAAAGCCGGTAACATTGGAGCCGCCGTTGGCCCACTTCAGAACATGGGATACGACAACACCGTTACGGGAAGTCATACCGATGGTGGTGCCGTTGCCGGCAAGATCCTTTTCCACACACTCGGCGCAGAACTTCATCATTTCTTCGAAGGTGACGGTTTCGCCGAAGGTATAGCCCAGCTGTTCCGCCCAATCCTTGCGGTAGTATACAGACTCATGAGAAACAGCGGGATTCATCTCCATCCAGTTGACGAAGATGGTAGCGGGCAGACCATAGATTTTTCCGTCAATGGTCAGATAATCTTCAATACCGCAGTTGGCGATAACCTTGGCCAGGTTGGGATACTTTTCCTGCCAGCCATCCGGCAGGGCACCCAGCAGACCCTGATCAACCCACTCGCAATAGGTGGTATAGTTGAAGGTGGTCAGGTTGGCCATGTCAGGCATGTCACCCATGTTGATCCACAGGGCCACGGTATCATCGTGGGTGGCGCTGTCGGTAATCATGGGTTCCCAGTCGAAGTTGAACTTCTCGCTCAGCCAGGCATAGAACTCGTCACCGGTGTAATCATTGCCGGCGGACAGGTTGCCGCGGTTGGTGACGGTGAAGGTGATGTGTTCGGACACATCATATTCCGCCAGCGCGGCAGTGCAGGACAGCAGCATGATGGCCGCCATCAGGAACGCCAGGAACTTTTTCATTGAAAAGATCCTCCTCGTATTATATAAGAGTAGTACTTATAGACCGCTCTCCAGCGGTGTGCTACACTATTTGGGATGCTGTGGATTGGTTCAGATCTCCTACCGACAGACGGTTTAAAAAAGGCTCCAACCACAGCCCCTTTGCAATTTGTTAATCAGTTAGATACCGCACGACGGTTTATGTGGAACGAGGTTACAAGCGCAAAGAGCACCTGTGGTCCCAAGCAGCATCAATAACATCGTGGAGGTATCCTCATGATTTGTGTAGGTGTCGATGTAGCCAA
>JAZUDA010000091.1:0-6284 GCA_045639455.1 Clostridia bacterium
ACCGTTTTTGAACCGTTTTGTTTGACGAAAATAGGTTAAAATAGGTACAAATAAGTGTGGACCCGAGCGCCGACAGATGGGGTATTATTCAACGAGGACTACAATTTTGTAAATTGCGGTCACAAAACACGCCAAAACAAACAAAAAAGAAGCAGTTTTGGACTGCTTCCTTTGGTATGCCCGGTGCGATTCGAACGCATGACCTTCAGAGTCGGAGTCTGACACTCTATCCAGCTGAGCTACGGGCACACAACACATTGTATTATAGTGCGGGCGGGCGAAATTGTCAAGGGCGGAATACGGTTTTCCGCCGATTTTGCCAAACCGGACACATCAAAAAAGCCCCGGGACCGTGACGGCCCCGGGGCAATTTTTCAATTAGTTGTTGCTTTCACGGCGGGGAGGACGGGTACGCTGCGCGGGGGCACGGTTCTCGTTCTGAGCGCTGTAGGTGATGTCGGTACGAATCAGGTTGATGCGGCCCTGAGCGTCAATTTCGCTGACCTTGACCTCGATGTCGTCACCGATGTTGACCACATCCTCCACCTTCTCCACGCGGTGATCGGCCAGCTTGGAGATGTGTACCAGGCCGTCCTTGCCGGGAGCCAGCTCTACGAAGGCGCCGAAGGTCATGATACGGACAACCTTGCCGGTGAAGGTATCGCCGACTTCGATGTCCTTGGCAATGCCCATGATAATCTTCTTGGCCTTGGCGGCGGCTTCCTCGTCGGGAGTGGCGATGAACACGCGGCCGTCATCCTCGATATCAATCTTCACGCCGGTTTCGGCGATGATCTTGTTGATCATCTTTCCGCCGGGTCCAATGACTTCACGAATCTTCTCGGGATTGATGGTGAACTGGATGATCTTGGGCGCGTACTTGCTCAGATGCTCACGGGGTTGACCCAGGGTTTCCAGCATCTTGCCCAGGATGAACAGACGGCCCTGCAGAGCCTGCGCCAGCGCCTGCTTCAGGATGTTCTTGTCGATACCGGCAATCTTGATATCCATCTGAATGGCGGTGATGCCGTTCATGGTGCCGGCAACCTTGAAGTCCATGTCGCCCAGGAAGTCTTCCAGCCCCTGAATATCGGTCAGCACAACGACCTTGCCGGTCTCGGCATCCTTAATCAGGCCCATGGCCACGCCGGCAACGGGGGCGTGAATCGGCACACCAGCGTCCATCAGGGACAGGGTGGAACCGCAGACAGAGGCCATAGAGGAGGAACCGTTGCTGGACAGGATTTCACTTACCAGACGGATGGCGTAGGGGAATTCTTCTTCAGAAGGGATGACGGGCAGCAGCGCGCGCTCCGCCAGGGCACCGTGGCCGATTTCGCGGCGACCGGGGCTCTTCAGACGGCCGGCTTCACCGGTGGCGTACGGCGGCATGTTGTAGTGGTGGATATAGCGCTTGTACTCATCATTGGACAGACCGTCCAGCATCTGGGCATCGTTGATGGAGCCCAGGGTGGTCACGGTCAGGGCCTGAGTCTGGCCGCGGGTGAACACGGCGGAACCGTGAGTGCGGGCCAAAACGCCGGTCTCGCACCAGATGGGGCGAATCTCGGTGACCTGACGGCCATCGGGACGGATGCCCTCCTCCAGGATGCGCTTGCGCATGACTTCCTTGTTCAGGTAGTACAGGGCATCGGCAACCTCGGCATCGCGGCCGGGGAACTGCTCGGCGAAGTGGGCGATGCAATCGGCCTTCACTTCGGCTTCGCGGTTCTGACGCTCTTCACGGTCAAAGGTGGCAAAGGTGTACACAGCCTTGTCGTAGGCGTATTCGCGGACGGCGGCCTTGATATCGTCACCGGTCACGGCCAGCGGGACAGTGCTCTTTTCCTTGCCGATTTCGGCAATAATCTGCTCCTGGAAGGCAACCAGCTTCTTAATCTCCTCATGGGCGAACAGGATGGCGTTGAGCATCACGTCCTCGGAAACTTCCTTGGCGCCGGCTTCTACCATCAGGATGGCTTCCTTGGTGCCGGAAACGGTCACGTGCAGGGCGGAAGCGGCACGCTGCGCCTCATCGGGGCAAATCACGTATTCGCCGTTCACATAACCTACTACCACGGTACCGGTGGGGCCGCCCCACGGAATGTTGGACACGGACAGAGCCATGGAGGAACCCAGCATGGCGGGTACTTCCGGAGGAATGTCGGTATCTACGCTCAGGCAGGTGGCAACCACCTGTACGTCGTTGCGCATGCCTTTGGGGAACAGGGGACGCAGGGGACGGTCAATCAAACGGCAGGTCAGGGTAGCCTTTTCGGTGGGACGGCCCTCGCGCTTGATGAAGCCGCCGGGGATCTTGCCCACGGAGTACTGCTTCTCCTCGAAGTCAACCGCGAGAGGGAAGAAATCGACGCCCTCGCGAGGGGCTTCAGACATTGTGGCGTTGACCATCACTGCGGTATCGCCGAAGCGAACCAGACAGGAACCGGCAGCCTGCTGCGCGTACTTGCCGAATTCGAAGGTCAGCTTGCGACCGGCCAGCTCAGTGGTGTAGGACTTGAATTCCATGTTAATATACCTCTCCTTCTCTTCTGCGCACCCGATCCAACGCCGGGGGCAGACTTCCATGTCGGCGCGGACGCGCCGGCATTTGTACAGTTTAAAGGCCGTCGGAGGGGGCTGCCCCACCGACGGCCCAACGTACACAAAACCTTGTGTTTCCCTTATTTACGCAGGCCGAGGCGCGCAATCAGGGCACGGTAACGCTCGATATCGGTCTTCTTCAGGTACTCCAGCAGACCGCGGCGCTTACCAACCATCATCAGCAGACCGGTGCGGCTGTGGTGGTCATTCTTGTTGGTGGACAGATGCTCGTTCAGGTGGTTGATACGTTCGGTCAGCAGAGCAATCTGAACTTCGGGGGAACCGGTGTCACCCTCGTGACGGGCATAGGCAGTGATGATCTCGTTCTTGGTCATGGGAATTTCCTCCTTAATATGTTTGAATCGCCGCAAACGAAGCAACCGCAGGAGGTGCGGCCAGCTGCGCAAGCGGTTCTGCAACAGACGAATTGTACCACGGGAAAGGAAAAAAGTAAAGCGATATTTGAAATTTTCTTTCGTTTGAAAAGAAAAAACGGGGAATCTGTCCCGGACAGAACCGGAAAAGAAAACGGGATAAGACAAAAGGCGAATAATCGCTGCCGGATGTGGAAAAAAGGGCGGAGGTATAGTATAATAACCTTGATTTCCAGAAAAAGAAAAATGACGGAGGGATTGCTATGCGTCTGTCAACTTCAACCAATATGTGCGAGTATGCTGATAACCAAATGGTGGATTTCGCTTACTCCGTGCCGGAAAGCATCGAAATGATCAAGGCAGCGGGCTTTGAAGCCGGTGACGTTTGCTTCTGCACCTTCTGCCGCCGGGATTACCCCATGGTGCGGTCCGACTGGAAAAAATGGGTGGAGTCCATCGGCGAGGCGCAGGAGCGCACCGGCCTGATTCTGAGTCAGAGCCACGCCCATTTTTACGATATTGACAAGTCTGAAAACCAAGAATGGGATGAGGAGCTTGTCCGCCGTTCCATTGAGGCAGCGGGCATGCTGAATATCCCCTGGATTACCCTCCATCCCCAGAGCATCCGGGACGGCTCCGGCTTCCGCTGGCCGAAGAACCGGGAGCTGAATCTGCGCATGATTGAAAAATATGCCGGCTGGGCGCAAAAATACGGCGTGGGTCTGGCAATGGAAAACATGGTGGAGAGCCGCAATGGCGGCCGCCGCTACTGTGCCCAGACCGAAGACCTGGTCGACCTGGTTTCGGCCTTCAACCAGCCCGATATCTGCGGCATTACCTGGGATACCGGTCACGCGCACATGTCCCGCATTGATCAGGCAGACGCGCTGAAAATGGTGGGCAAGTGGCTGCGCGCTACCCATATCGATGACAACAAGGGCGAGCATGACGACCATGTGCTGCCTTTCATGGGCAATATCGACTGGCGTGCCGTGGTAGGCACGCTGAAGGAAATCGGTTACGAGGGTGATTTCACTTACGAGACCTTCGCCTTCACCAACCCGCTGCCGAACGATAAGGAGTTCCATATGGCGGCATTGACCTACGCCCGTGAAGTAGGCAGCTATGTGCTGAAAAACTATTGATTCCGCGCCCGATGAAAATGTTTTCAGTTTGTCCGCTTGAAAAGTGAAAATGACGTGAGAAGGTTGAACCGCGGGGTGGGCAGGCGTATAATCAATACGTAAAAAGGATGCCGTATCCGCCCTCATGGCGCGGGAAGCGGCAGAAAATAAAGGAGAAATAAACATGAAGGCTGTTGTGCTGTACGGCCCGCGCGATGTGCGCGTTGCCGAGGATTTCCCGGAAAAGCCCGTTACCGCTGGTGACGTAAAGGTAAAGGTCGCCTATTGCGGCATTTGCGGCAGCGACCTGCACAAGGTTGCCGGCAAGAAGAATACCCATCCCATCACCTATCCCGTGCCCCTGGGCCATGAAATCAGCGGCGTGGTGGAGTCCGTGGGAGAAAACGTGACCGGCTTCAAGCCCGGCGACCGCGTGACCGTTGACCCCAACTGGAGCTGCGGCAAGTGCCGCTGGTGCCAGGCCGGCAAGCCCTCCTTCTGCGAGCATGCTCGGGGCGTTGTGAAGGGCATGGCGGAGTACGTGGTGAGCCCTGAGGAGAATGTGTACCATCTGCCCGAGGGCATGCCCCTGCAGGCCGCCGCGCTGGCGGAGCCTGTGGCCTGCTGCCTGCACGGTATGGATCTGCTGGACGTGCAGCTGGGCGAGACCGCGGCCATCGTGGGCTTCGGCGCCATCGGCGCTATCATGCTGCAGCTGATCAAGGCCGCGGGCGCCTCCAAGGTCTATGTACTGGATAACGATGTGTCCAAGGCCGAAAACGCCATCAAGATGGGCGCCGCAGGCTTTGTGAATTCCGCCGACGCGGATGCCGTCAAGGCGCTGGCGAACGAAGTGGTGATTGACCGCGTCATGGAGTGCGTGGGCATTGCCCCCGCCCAGCAGACGGCCCTCACCGTTGCCGGCAAGGGCGCGACCGTGGTGCTCTTCGGCGTGGCGGACGAGGCGGATCGCCTGCCCCTGTCCTGCTATGAAGCCTTTACGAAGGAACTGGTCATTAAGACCAGTTTTGTGAACCCCCATACCACCGCCCGTGCCGTGGCTGTGCTGAACAGCGGCATTCTGGACACCTCCACCCTGGTCAGCAAGGTGCTGACGATGGAAGAAACCGTGCCGGAACTGTCCGAGCGCAAATATATCCGCGCCGGCAAGGTGTTGGTAAAGGTTGGCGGGGAGCTGTAATTCTTCCGAATAATCCGGCGGGGCGGGGAAAACCGTCCCGCCGATTTTTGAAATTTTTTTCAAAAAAACGCTTGACAAAAAAAGCCTGTTCCTGTATAATATCCATCGTCGCCGGAAATCGCAAGGCTTTCGGTGAGGTTGATGGGGAATTGTGTAATGGCAGCACCTACGACTCTGACTCGTATTGTCTAGGTTCGAATCCTAGTTCCCCAGCCAATTTGCCTCCATGGTCTAGCGGCCTAGGACGAAGCCCTCTCAAGGCTTTAACATGGGTTCGAATCCCATTGGGGGTGCCACGAAAAACCGACTGCGCTGTCAGCCGGTTTTTTCTATGAAAAAAGGAGGAACGGTGCATGAAAATCGCGATTATCGGCTACAGCGGCGCGGGGAAATCCACCCTGGCCGGGGATCTGGCGAAAAAGTACGGCGTGGAAGTCTTCCACTTTGATACCGTGCAGTTTTTGCCCGGCTGGGGGATTCGCGACAAGGAAGAAAAGGAACGCATGACCGCTTCCTTTATGGATACCCATTCCGGCTGGGTCATGGATGGAAACTACACAAAGCTGTCCTACGAACGCCGGATGGAAGAGGCCGATATGATTATCATCATGGCATTCAACCGTTTCTCCTGCCTGCTGCGGGCCTATAAACGGTACCTCACCTTCCGGAATAACACCCGGCCAGATATGGCGGATGGCTGCAATGAAAAATTCGATTGGGCGTTTGCCCGCTGGATTCTGTGGGAGGGCCGTTCCAAAAAGACCCGGAAGAGGTTCAATGCCCTGCGGGAAAAGTACCCGGAGAAGTGCGTGGTTCTGAAAAATCAGCGGCAGCTGGACCGGTTCCGCCGGGAGCAGGGAATCATGAAATAAAAGAGGCGCGGTTTCGCCGTACCGGAAATCAAAAAACAGGGTAACGTCCTTTCACGGGCGTTACCCTGCGCTTTTTTAATGATCAGGCGAAGGTCATGGTGTGGGTGAC
>JAZUDA010000092.1:0-7589 GCA_045639455.1 Clostridia bacterium
CTTGCATTCATATGGGCCTGAACCATACGCGTCTGCCAATTCCGCCACATCCGCATGTGGTGGACGGGGGTGGATTCGAACCACCGAAGTCTGTGACAACAGATTTACAGTCTGCTCCCTTTGGCCACTCGGGAACCCGTCCATGAATTGTATGAAATTGCCCTATCGAGGGAAATGGAGCTGGTGATGGGACTTGAACCCGCAACCTGCTGATTACAAATCAGCTGCTCTGCCAATTGTGCTACGCCAGCATTCGCTCAGACGTTCAGGCACCCGGGAAAACAAAAGGTGGCGACCAAGAAGGGGCTCGAACCCTCGACCTCCAGCGTGACAGGCTGGCATTCTAACCAACTGAACTACTTGGCCTTATAACTGGTGGGCCTTCAGGGACTCGAACCCGGGACCAACCGGTTATGAGCCGGCCGCTCTGACCAACTGAGCTAAAGGCCCATGTCTGCAGCCGACACGAGGGAAAAGGAAAGTGGTGACTCCTAGCAGATTCGAACTGCTGTAGCCGCCGTGAAAGGGCGGTGTCTTAACCGCTTGACCAAGGAGCCACAATACACCCGCCGTGCGGGGAAATCTGGTCGGGGTGACAGGATTCGAACCTGCGACCCCATGCTCCCAAAGCACGTGCGCTACCGGACTGCGCTACACCCCGCTGCCACATGGTGTTCGTCGTCAAGTGACATAGGATATTATACACAAATCGCGGCTTGCTGTCAACACCTTTTTGAAAAAAAGTCGAACTTTTTTCCTCCCCGGCCGCGGCTTCCCCGCCGAAAAAAGCCTGCCGGAAAACCCGGCAGGCGCGTGTTTCTTCGGTCTTATTTCTTGATGGCCAGGCTGACCGGCTGGTAATTATTGGTCAGCACGCAGTCAATGCCGATGGCCAGATACGCCTCGGCCTCTTCCCTCGTATCGGCCCAGAACAGGTTGCAGATCAGGCCGTTCGCCTTGGCCTTGTCGATCATGGCCTGCGTGGTCAGGCCCTTGCAGAACTGCACCTTTTCGCAGCCGTATTCGAGGGCATGCTCCACGATGGAGAAGTTCATATGGCCCTCCAGGCAGCAACGGGGCATATCCGGCGCCAGCTTGCGCGCGGTGGTCAGCACGTCCGCCTCTCCCGTGATATAGGCGTACTCCCGGCAATGATGACGGTCCAGCGCCTCCAGAATTTTGTTGAAAATTCCCTCATCGTAAGGCACAATGGGGCGGGTCTCCAGCTCCGGAATCACGTCCTCAATGCCCTCCCGCAGAGGAGGCAGCAGCACCTCGTGGGCCGCATGGCGACGGTTCAAGTCCTTGCCGCGCTCAACCATCTTTTCCGGGCGCAGACGGTTCTTGAGGGAGGACTTGATATGAATGTTCAGGATGGTCTTCCCGCCCACCAGGTCCAGTACCTCGTCAAACAGCGGCAGATGAATGCCTTTGTACGCCTCGCCGCCGTTTACGCCCGCGTCCAGCGCCCGAATCTGCGCCGTGGTCAGCTCCGTAATCGTTCCCGTGCCGTCCGTGGTGCGGTCCACATAGGGGTCGTGGCACACGATCAGGTCGCCGTCCTTGCTGGGCCACAGGTCCAGTTCAATCTCCTCCGCGCCCATGGCAACCGCCAGCGCGTAGGCGGGCAGGGTGTTCTCCGGCGCAACAAAGTTATAGCCGCGGTGGGCGCAAATGCGGGGATAGGGGCAATCCCGGTTATTCAAAGTCATTCGTTTCAGCCTTCCTTCTGTTCATTCTTGCCTACGAGACCGCCGTTTGTCACGTCTTTAATCATCTTGGGGATATCAAGGCCAACGGCGTTCTTCACTGCCTCGAAGGTGGTCAGCATGGTGCCGGCGGTATCCTTCGCCATGGCGGTGGCGCCGCCCTCGCCGATGAGAACGATTTTTTCCGTCTTGCTCAGCGGCTCGGCAACGGCCCGGGCCATTTCGGGCAGCTTATCGGCAATCATTTCCATCATAGCGGCCTGGCCGTAGAGCTGCATGGCCTCGGCCTTCATGCGCATGGCTTCGGCCTCGGCTTCGCCCTTCAGACGAATCGCCTCCGCCTCCTTCTGGGCAGCGTACAGGGCCGCGTCAGCCTCGGCCTGCAGACGGAACTTTTCAGCCTCCGCCTGCGCCATTTCACGGTCCTTTTCGGCGGCGGCCTTTTCGCGAATCTCCACGCTCAGCTTTTCCCGCTCGATTTCAACCGCCTGACGCTTCAGCTCGGTTTCCTTTTCCAGACGGGTCAGTTCGGCCGCGGCGTGCTCCGTTTCGAAGGTCTTGCGGATGCGCTCCTGCTCAATGGTGTAGGCCTGCTCCGCCCTGGCGCGGGCTTCCTCGGTCTCCTGCTTGAAGGAGGCCTTCTGCACCTCCAGGTCGCGATTTTGGCGGGCAATCTCCGCCTCGGCTTCCATCTCGGCAAAGCGGGATTCCTTCTCCGCCTGCGCCTCGGCGATGCGCTTATCCTGCTCCTTTTCCGCCACGTTGCGGGCAGCCATGGTATCCACCACGTTGCCGTCCTTGTCACAGAAATTCTGGATGGTCAGGTTAATGATTTCAAGGCCCATGTTGCTCATGTCGCTCATGGCGGCCTTGATGGATTCCTGGGCAAACTTATCCCGGTTCTGCACCAGCTCCGCGATGGTCATCTGGCCGATGATCTCGCGCATGTTGCCCTCCAGCACGTCCTTGGCCAGCGCCTTGATCTGGTCCGTATTGTAGTGCAGCAGCTGCTCCGCGGCAGTGGCGATGGACAGATCATCCGAGCCGATCTTGATATTGGCCACCGCGTCCACCAGCACGGAGATATACTCCTTTGTGGGCACAGGCTGGGCGGTCTTGATATCCACCTGCGTCAGACACATATCCAGCTGGTCGATCCGCTCAATGGCGGGGATATAGAAGGTGGCGCCGCCGCGGACAATGCGGTAGCCGAAACGCTTCGATGATACGGTGCCGTCAGGGTTGCGCACCTTGTAATTCCGCCGGATCAGTCCGGAAATGATCAGCGCCGTGTCAGGCGGAGCAATCCTGTAACGGGGAAGAAACTTGATGAGGATAATGAGGGCCGCGATGCCGATAAGAATCTTCCACCAGCTTTGGGATAGGAAGAGGATAATTTCGTCCATGGTTCCGCTCCTTTTCTTGTCTTGAAAAAGGAACCGTCCCGGTTGCCCGGGGCAGTTCCTTTTGTTTGGAATTCTTACTTCACGCCGTTGTAACCGAAAGCTTCGATAATCTTGCGGCTGGCAAAGAAGAATACGATCAGTACGGGCACAACCAGAATCATGTTGGCCGCCATGATGTTGTTCCAGATCAGGCCGTACTCGGCGTCCTTGATCTTTTCAATGTACATGGTCAGAGGACGGTACTTCTCGTTGTTGGTCATAACCAACGGCCAGAAGTAGGCGTTCCAGTGGCTGACGAAGGAGAACATGGCGATGGTCACCATGGAGCTCTTGCACATGGGCAGCATGATGCGGGACATGATCTGCACTTCGGTGGCGGAGTCCAGACGGGCGGATTCAACCAGCTCATCGGAAATCTGCATGAACGCCTGACGCAGCATGAAGATGCCGAAGGCGTTGGAAACGAAGGGCAGGATCTGCGGCCACAGGGAGTTAATCAGCTTGGCCTTTGCCATCATCAGGTAAATCGGGATGTAGGTTACCTGACCGGGAATCATGAAGGCAACCAGAACAACGGCGAAGCACAGGCCCTTGCCGGGGAATTTCCGCTTGGCGAAAGCGTAGGCAGCGGGCACCATGGTCAGCAGCTGCAGGCAAATAATGGAGGCGGTCACGACCACAGAGTTCAGGGCGTAGCGGCCCAGGTTGACTTCCATCGCCGCGATGTTGGCGAAGTTGGCGAAGGTGAAGTTGACAGGCCACAGCGTGGGGGGCGTCTGAATGGCTTCGTTATAGTTCTTGAAGGCGGTAATCATCATCCAGTAGAAGGGGAAGACGAAAATCAGCATCAGCAGAACCTTGAAGAAGTCGCTGACCGCGAACTTGGAATAATTCTTCAGACGGCGCTTGATTTGCAAATCTTTCATAGTCGATTACCTCCTTCCTTACTGATAGTGAACTTTCTTTTCCAGGCTCTGGAAGTCCAGCAGGGTGATGAGGATCAGGATGATCATCAGCATAACGCCGCCGGCGCAGGCAAGGCCAAGAGAGTTGGTACGGTTGAAGGCAAATTCATAAATGAACATACACAGCACCGTAGTGGAGGTACCGGGACCGCCGTTGGTCATGATTCGGATGGAGTCGAAGACCTTGAAGGAGCCGGTGGTAATGGTAATCAGCAGCATGAACAGCTGGGGAGACAGCATGGGCAGCGTGATCTTGAAGAAGGTGCGGAGCTCTGAGGAAGCGTCCAGATTGGCAGCCTCGTAGATTTCCGCGGGGATGGCCTTCAGAGCGGAGAGGATGATCAGCGCGTAGTAGCCGATGCTCTTCCAGGTGTTCATGACGATAACGCAGGCCATGGCCGTATCGGACGAACCCAGCCACGCGTGAGCGGGAATGCCGAACAGCTTCAGGAAGGCGTTCATGATACCGCTGGAGTCGGTGGAGAAAATCCAGCTGAAGATGAAGGCGCAGGATACGGAAGCGACCAGATGCGGTACGAAGAAGGCGGTCATGGCCACGTCATTAATCTTGCGTTCCTTCTGCATCCAGACGGCGAAGATAACGGAGAGGGAAATCAGCAGGACCACAATCCAGATTGTATACACGGCGGTGTTCACCAGGGCGATCTTGAACTCGCGGCGGACGAACAGCAGCTGGTAGTAGTTATCCAGGCCCTGGAAGGACTTGTACGCATTCGCGGCATTGCCCTTGTAAAGGCTCAGCTGAATCAGCTTCACCATGGGGTATACCGTAAAGACACCCAGGAACAGCACAGCGGGGAACACCATCAAGTAGGAAGACAGGATGTTCTTGATGTTGTTCTTGCGCTGTACCGACTTACGGTTCAACGCAGGAGCATTAGTCATCGTTATTGCCTCCAGCCATCTTAATCAGTTCGTCAAAGTTGGATGCGTCACCCTCACGGATACGCTGACCGTCGGCACCGAAGAAGTACAGATCCTCGGCGGCCACGTTCATGTAGATCTGATCCTGGAACTGGAAGGAATCATCGGGGGTCTTGACCATCAGCTTCATGTCGTCCAGCTGTACCTTGTACTGGGTCTCGCTGCCCAGCATTTCGCGGGTGATGATCTCGCCCTTGCGGCAATAGGCCTTGCCCAGAGGCTGCGCGGACAGAACGACCTTTTCGGGACGGAAGCCCAGCTGATACTCGCCCATGGGAACAACGTTCATGGGAGGAGTGCCGATGAACTGAGCGGTGAAGACGTTGTTGGGGTCGCGGTAGATGACTTCGGGAGAAGCCTCCTGCATGATGTTGCCCTTATCCATCAGAACGATCTGGTCAGCCATAGCCATGGCCTCCACCTGGTCGTGGGTAACATAGATGAAGGTGGTCTTCAGACGGTTGTGCATTTCAATCAGCTCGGTACGCATGGCGACACGCAGCTTGGCGTCCAGGTTGGACAGCGGCTCGTCCATCAGGAATACCTTGGGCTTCTTGACCATGGCGCGGGCCAGGGCGATACGCTGACGCTGGCCGCCGGACAGGGTGCCGGGCTTACGGTCCAGGTAGTCGGTCAGGCCGACAACAGCGGCATATTCCTTGATCAGGCGTTCACGCTCTTCCTTGGGAACCTTGCGGTTCTTCAGGCCAAACTCGATGTTCTCCCGAACGGTCATGGTAGGATAGATGGCATAGTTCTGGAACACCATGGCGATATCACGCTTGGCGGGATCCAGGTCGGTAATGTCCTTGCCGTCCATCAGCACGTGGCCGCTGGTGGCGGGGCCGATACCGGCGATCATGCGCAGCAGGGTGGTCTTGCCGCAACCGGAAGCACCAACCAGCACGGTGAACTTACCGTCCGGAATGGTCAGGTCCAAGTTCTCGATAACCTTGTTGGTTCCGAAGAACTTACACACTTTTTGGAATTCGATTTCAGCCATTGAAAAGTCCCCCATTCATGTATTTTATTAACCATAAAAACAACCAAATAACATACCTGTTCCGATGGTATACGATAAGTATATCAGTATGACAATGCGGTGTCAAGCTTTTTCGCCTGTTTTGCCCTGTTTTTACGGCTTTTTGCCGGGATCCCGGCGGCTCTTTCCGCCGCTCCGCTTCCCTGTAAAAAAGAAAACTCATTATTTTTTTGTCGCCGGGCAGGAAAACCATATTTTTCGTTGAATTTATTGAATTGGGGAAGATTTGGTATTTATCTCCCCAATCCATCCGTATAAAATCCAAACAAATATTCATCAAGGAGGGTGTTTCCAATGAATCTGGAGAATATCGGCATCATTCATCCCACCGCCGTGTACCGCAACCTGCCCGTGGCGCAGCTGGTCGAAAAGGCCCTGGCCCGCGGTGAAGGCACCCTGAGCAACACCGGCGCCCTGGTCGTCAAGACCGGCAAGTACACCGGCCGCTCCCCCAAGGACAAATTCATCGTGGATACCGAAGGCGTCCATAATGAGATTGCCTGGGGCAAGGTCAACGTACCGATCACCCGTGAAAAGTTCAACGCCATCAAGGCCAAGGTTCTGGCTTATCTGCAGAACCGCGAGCTGTTCGTATTTGACGGCTTTGCCGGCGCCGATCCCAAGTATACCAAGAAGTTCCGCATCGTGAACGAGCTGGCCAGCCAGAATCTGTTCATCCATCAGCTGCTGATCCGGCCCACCGAGGAGGAGCTGGCCAACTATGGCGAGCCCGACTTCACCATGCTGGTTGCCCCCGGTTTCAAGTGCGACCCCGCCGTTGACGGCGTGAACAGCGAAGCTGCCATCATGATCGACTACGAAGCCAAGACCATCGTAATCTGCGGCTCCTACTATGCCGGCGAAATCAAGAAGAGCGTCTTCTCCACCATGAACTATGTCATGACCAAGGAAAACGTTCTGCCCATGCACTGCTCCGCCAACATGGACCCCGAGACCAACGAGACCGCCGTATTCTTCGGCCTGTCCGGCACCGGCAAGACCACCCTGTCCGCTGACCCCGCCCGTAAGCTGATCGGTGACGATGAGCACGGCTGGAGCCCCGACGGTGTGTTCAACTTCGAGGGCGGCTGCTATGCCAAGTGCATCAACCTGTCCAAGGAAAACGAGCCCGACATCTACAACGCCATCCGCTTCGGTTCCCTGGTGGAAAACGTCATCATGGATCCCGAAACCCGCGAATTTGACTTCAACGACGGTTCTCTGACCGAGAATACCCGCGTTGGCTACCCCGTGGAATACATCTCCAACAGCCAGATCCCCGGTATGGGCGGCATCCCCAAGGTTGTTATCTTCCTGACCGCCGATGCTTTCGGCGTACTGCCCCCCATCTCCCGTCTGGACAAGAACGCCGCCATGTATCACTTCGTGACCGGCTTCACCTCCAAGCTGGCCGGCACCGAGCGTGGCGTAACCGAGCCCCAGCCCACCTTCTCCACCCTGTTCGGCGAGCCGTTCATGCCCATGAACCCGCGCGTCTACGCTCAGATGCTGGGTGACAAGC
>JAZUDA010000093.1:0-3371 GCA_045639455.1 Clostridia bacterium
GCCATGCCGGCGTGTTTTCCTGCGAGGGCGATATGATCCGCCTGGCGCAGGCCCTGCTTGACGGGCAGGTCGTTTCCCGCGAAATGCTGCACCGGATGGCGGTCAACCGCACGGGCTGCCTGCTACCCTCCGGCGAATGGCGCCATTTTCTGGGATATCAGTGCTATCTGCGTCACCCCGTCCAGCATTTTTCCGAAGTTCCCGCCTACATGAGTGACGAAGCTTTCGCGTTAAGCGGCTTCACTGGGCATCACTTGTCCGTTGACCCCGTTACGGGACAGTTCACCATGTTCCTGGGCAACCGGGTTCAAAACAGGCTGTCCGTGCTGATTCCCGAGATTGGAAAAGGAAAAACCGACTACGGCCTGGATGCTGACGGCGTTGGGCTAATCAATTCCCCGGATGGCCCGGTTTACTCCTCCGTTGATTATGTATACCGCAAGGACCGGTATCTTCACAACGCGATTGAAAGAAAGGAATACTGACATGCTACTTTTTCTGAAGATTCTCTTTACGGAATTCATCGCAGAAATGGGCGACAAGACACAGCTGATGCTGATTGCCATGACCTCCCGCTATAAGGTACGGGATATCGTGCTGGGCTCCGGCGTGGCCATTCTGATTCTGAACGGTCTTGCCGTTCTTGCCGGCGGTCTGGTCAGTCAGTTCGTTCCCATGTGGCTGATCCGCCTGATTGCCGCGCTGGCTTTCCTGTACTTCGCCTGGTCCAGCCTGAAAAAGGACGATGATGAAGAGGAAAACGTAAAGGAAAACAAGGCAGGCTTCGCGCCGTTGGCAGTCGCCTGCACTTTCTTCGTGGCGGAGCTGGGTGACAAGACCCAGCTGACCGCCATCACCTTCGCCGCCAACGAGGGGCTGCAGAACGGCATCGTGGTCTGGCTGGCCTGCTCCATCGGCCTGTTCGCCGCGGATATGCTGGGTATGGCAGCAGGTTTCCTGCTGAAGAGCAAGATTCCCGATGGCCTGATGAACAAGCTGGCTTTCGTCATCTTCACGATTTTCGGCTTTATTACCCTGCACGAGGGCTTGAGCATGCTGATTGCCTCCCCCATCGCGGTCTGGGTGATTTTCGCCGCGGTGCTTGCTACTTTCGCCTTCCTGTCCCTGAAAGCCTGGAAGGCATCCAAGGAATAATCCGTATTGCCATTTGCCCGCGTGAAAAGCGCGGGTTTTTCTTTACTTTTCCGCGAATTCATGGTATTCTCAAAAACAGTGATTACGCCCGAAGGAGGCCGTCTGAATTGAAGCGTTTTCTTTGTGTTCTGTTGTTCCTGTGTTTTCTTTCCCTCAGCGCGTCCGCGGAGGGATTCCGTTATTCCTCCACCTCCGTCGCCGCCAATGATTTTTCCAATTCCCGGTATGATGTTTTCAATCAGTCGGGAACATTAGGCTGTCTGATTCCCGGTCTGGCAGAAGGGCTTGTGCCGCAGGGAGTCGGATATCTTTCCGAACAGGACTGGCTGCTGGTCGCGGGCTACCGGAACGATAAGGACAGCAGCGCGCTGATTGCCGTGGAGCGGGAAAGCGGTGCCATCCGCAAGGAGGTCTTCCTGCAATATCAGGACGGCAGCCTGTACGCAGGCCATGCGGGCGGTGTGTGCGTGACGGGCAAGAATATTTTCATTGCCAACGCGAGCCATCTGTACCGGATCTCACTGGACAAATTTCTGTCCCTCCCCGAATCAGGCGAATGCGCCTTTGACGAAGAGATTCCCGTTCCCGTCAACGCCTCCTACTGCGCCTGCGCGGAAGGAGTGCTGTGGGTGGGCGAATTCCAGTACGGTTCCGACTATCAGACCGACCGCTCCCACCGTGCCAAGACGGCGGACGGCACCATGAAGGCATGGACATGCGGCTACCGACTCCGTGACGATACCGAAAACGAGCTTGCCCCTTACGGCACGGTCGCCGTTCCAGATGTGCTGCTGGAAATGACGGAGCGTATTCAGGGCGTCACGGTCCTGAACGGCGAAATCTACCTGAGCCAGTCCTACGGACGGAACAATTTCTCCGTGCTGTACAAGTACGCGCCCATATCGGACCGCCCCGCGGACAGTGAGGGCACGGTGGACGGCATGCAGATACCGCTCTGGTTCCTGGACAAGAATACCCAGACCGGCATTCTGATTTGCCCCCCGATGACGGAATGCCTCTGCACGGTGGGAAATGAGATCTATGTACTTTTCGAGTCCGGCGCGGAATCCTATCGCGGCAACGGTGCCTGCCCCTGTGACCGTTTTTTCGTTCTTTCCGGGTTTTAAGGCTTGACAAAATCCGATTTTTGTACTATTCTGCCCATCGTGTGCTGAAGGCAGACAGGCGGCTGCGTGCGAAAGCATGAGGAAAGTCCGAGCATCACACAGCAGGGTGCCGGCTAACGGCCGGTGGAGGCGACTCCAAGGATAGTGCAACAGAAAGATACCGCCGGGGCAACCCGGTAAGGATGGAAAGGCGAGGCAAGAGCTCACCCCCGACCAGGTGACTGGCCGGCGATGTAAACCCCACCTGATGCAAGATTGTATGGGAGCGTAAAAAAGCTGCTCGCTCTGCTCCCGATATCGCTTGAACCGCACTGGTAACAGGCGGTCTGGATAGATAGCCGTCCTTTGACAGAACTCGGCTTACGGCTGCGCTCCGCACACATAAAAAACGGACACGATTGTGTCCGTTTTTGTTATACGCAGAATTGTGTCCCGCCCCACACGGCGAAAGCCATGGCAAAGACAAAAAGCAGAATTTCGTACCAATGAACTTCCTTTTTCCGTTTGCCCATTCCCAGGTACATCGCCACCCATGGCAACAGATCGCAGGTATAGCGGGCGCCGAACTGGTACCCGCCGAAGGTACGGTGGAGAAGCAGAAGGAAAAGCTGCAGGATGGCTGTCGCCATTACAGCGGCCTTCTGCCACGTCATCCGGCAAAGAACGCAATCCGCAAGGAACCACGCAACAAAGAGGATAAACACGGGATTGGCGATAAACAGGGAGAAGCCGAATTGCTGTACGTACCACTCGCCCTTCCAATCCTTTCCGAATGGCAAACCCGCAACGAAGGTGTGCAGGTTGTTTGCCACATGCTCCGGGGCGAATTGCTTCCCGCCCTCGGTGGAAAACTCCGGCAGATAATTGTGGCCGAATTCGAAGATATTCCCAAACCGGGCATAGTTATACCACCCATAGGCGAAGGCTACACAAAGCCCCATCAGAACGCCTGGAATCAGCGCCCTGACTGATTTTTTCTCATTCCACAGGAGCCACAGGAGCATGGGCCCATACAGGGCGTTAAAAGGACGGCAGCCTACCGCCAGCGCGTACAGCACCAGACAGGCAGACGACTTTTCCATTCCCAGG
>JAZUDA010000094.1:0-2789 GCA_045639455.1 Clostridia bacterium
TCGGGGCGCAACTGAAACATTTTCAGCACCACACGGCAGCCGAATGAATGGCAGATAACGCGCGGTTTCACGCTGTGGAGGCGGTCCAGCAGCGCAAGAACGCAACGGGCGTATTCCTCCACGCCCCAAGGCTCCGGCGGAAAGCCGCTTTGTCCATGGCCGGGGAAATCCGGCACAATCACGCGGAATTCGCCCTGAAAGGAGTCAATCAGAGAACGGAAGAACGTGCCGTCGCAGCCCCAGCCGTGCAAAAGCAGCAGATCCTTCGGGCCGGTTCCATAGACCTCATAGTGAAGCTCCGCGCCGCAAACGGTTTCAATCATCCCATTTCCCTCCGGTCCGCACAAAAATACAGTTTATTGTACCGCAAAAATGAAAAAAAAGAAAGAGGAAGGAAGCGAAAAGTTGGACAACAGTGTTTTTTTGTGGTATGATATGGTGAATTGTTTTGTTTTGCGGTGCGAGCCGCAGAACCGTTAGGAGGATAACCTGTTATGACACAGTTGGAAATGCTTTGGGAATATCAGAACGCCGATATGGAGACCGATCGGGTCGCGAATCAGATTCGCCGTTCTCCCAACCGGATTAAGCTGATTGAGAGCCGCGATTTTCTGAAGACCCAGCAGGACACGATGAAAAAAATCGAAGCTGATATTGCCAACATGAGCGACCGGGTCGACGTCATCACCGATGCCATGACTCACTGCCAGGAGCAGCTGACCGCCCTGGAAGAGAAATTCGCCCAGACGCCTCCCGCCTCCCAGCAGGAAGTGGCGGCCTTCATGGCCAACGTAAAGAAGCTGCTTTCCTCCATCGCCGGGTTTGAGCAGGAGCTGAAGGTCTTCAAGAAAGAAGCCTCCAACTATGCCGTGCAGCAGCAGAAAATCCGCCGAGACGCAGCGAAGGTCAAGGCCGAATTTGACGCGCTGAAGGTGACCTACGATGCCGAATTCAAGGAGGCCCAGAAAGAGCTGGACGCCAAGAAGGCAGAGGCTGCCAAGAAAGCGGAAGGCATTGACGCGGAGCTGATGGAGAAATATCTGACCATCAAGAAACACGTCTCTCCCGTAGTGGCAAAGCTGGTGGGCAACCAGTGCGGCGGCTGCAACACCATCCTGCCCGGTGCCGTACTGCGTACGCTGAAGGACGGCAATACGGTAGAGTGTGAGAACTGCAGCCGGCTGATTGTAGCCCGCAACGATTGACACAGGAGGGTATCATGCGTTTATACATCGATACGACTGGCGGGGATAACTGCCCCCAGGCCCCTGTTGAGGGAGCCATCACAGCGCTTCGCGTCCATCCCGAGCTGACGCTGACGCTGGGCGGCAAGGCCGAGGAAATCACGCCCCTTCTGGCCGGGTGCGAGGACATCAGAGACCGGCTGGATGTGGATGATTGCCGGGACGACATCACCTGCCATGATGCGCCTGTGATGGCCGTCCGTCAAAAAAAAGACTCCCCCATTGTAAAGGGCATGCTGAAGGTTCGCGCCGGGGAATGTGACGGCTTCGTCTCCTCCGGCTCCACCGGAGCGGTGCTGGCCGGCGGTATGTTCCGCTTGGGCCGTATTCCCGGCATCGACCGTCCCGCCATTGCCCCGCTGCTGCCCAACGGCAAGGGATACTTCCTGCTGATTGACTGCGGCGCGAACGTGGACTGTCGTCCCGAATATCTGGCTCAGTTTGCCCTGATGGGCAGCGCCTATATGGAGCGGATGATGAATCTGCCCAATCCCCGTGTCGGCCTCTTGAACATCGGTGCAGAGGCCGAGAAGGGCAACGCGCTGGTGAAGGCCGCCTATCCCCTGCTACAGGAAACATCCTGCAACTTTGTTGGCAATGTGGAGGGGCGCGATATCACCCATGACCAATGCGATGTGTTGGTTTGTGACGGATTTGACGGCAATATTGTACTGAAATTCATGGAAGGTGTGGCCGGGACGCTGATGAGCATCATCAAGCAGAACCTGCTGTCCTCCTTCCGTTCCAAGATCGGTGCTCTTCTGGCAAAGCCCGCTTTCAAGAAAGTGGCCAAGGCCATGGACTATACCGAGGTGGGCGGCGCTCCCCTTTTGGGTGTCAACGGCGCTGTTGTCAAGGCACACGGCTCCAGCAACGGTCACGCCATGCTGCGGGCCATTGAACAGGCCATGAAGATGGTCGAACAACATGTGAACGCCGAGATTGCATCAAAGCTGCAGTCCCGCACAATTCAGGAAGAACAATAAACGGAGGAAAAAACAATGCTGTTTGAAAAAGTTCGTGACATGATTGCCAAGCAACTGAAGGTAGACCCCGCTACGATTACCGAAGCTTCCCGCCTTGTGGAAGACCTGAAGGCCGACAGCGCCAACGTCATGGTAATGATTATGGACATGGAGGATGCTTTCGGCATCCTGGTGGAGGATGAGGCTATCACCACTCTGAAGACCGTAGGCGACGTGGTCCGCTACATTGAGAAGAACGCTTAACGATTCTCGCAGACAGGGCGGAGACCTATTCACGCCCATCTTTTTGTAAGGAGCCCGTATGACGGAATTGCTTTCATCTCTCGGGTATCATTTTCAGGATCTTTCCCTGCTGCATCTGGCGCTCCGCCATCCCTCCATGTCCGGTGAAAACAACCAGCGGTTGGAGTTTCTGGGGGACGCCGTGCTGCAATTCCTGATGAGTGACATGCTGTATCACCGCTATACCGATATTCAGGAAGGCGCGCTGACACGCCGCCGCTCCCGGCTTGTTTGCGAGGGGGCGCTGTGCCAGGTGGCGCAGACCATCGGCCTGGAA
>JAZUDA010000095.1:0-3519 GCA_045639455.1 Clostridia bacterium
ATTTTCTCCGGAATCCACTGGATCGTGGCAGCGGAAAACACCGCATCAAACTTCGTATCGCCGAAGTCCCAGGTGCAGAAATCCCCGTTCACAAAGCGCGCGTTCTCCGCGCCGGCAAACCGCCGCAGCAGGAAATCGTACAGATGCTCCCCCAACTCCAGCCCGGTATAGCCGCAGCCGCTTTTCAACAGGCTTTCCGTGGCCTGGCCCGTCCCGGGGCCGATCTCCAGCACCGTTTTACCCATGCCCAGCCCGGTCTCCCGGAAGATATACTCAAACGCCTCGCCGCAGTAGCGGGGACGGTTCCGGTCAAATTCCTCCGGAATCAGGTCAAACACTTTGCGGAAATCCATCTTTCGCACCTCCTGTTCATAGCAAAGGGGTTGTTTTTTCAAGGGCATCGTTTTTCTCGGTACAGTATAGCTTTTCCCGCCGAAAAGGTCAAGGTTTGCGTTATCGGCGGCATGTGGTATACTGTTTTCCGGATAACCCAAATCTATTGAACGGAGCGACAAAATGAACGATATACTGGCGCGTCAGCTGGCAATCGATTTTTGCTGCACGGCGGGCGAAGTAAGAAGCAGGGAAAATGTGTTTTCGGTCTATACGCCGCTGCCCGGACGGCGTATTTTCAAGGAAGGGGAATGCTTTCTGAAAATCGCGGCGGTGAACGGGAAGCTGCTTTTCACCGGGAAAGAGGAAATCGTTTCCGCGGTGAAAGAACGCTGCGCGAGCGAGCGCGGCGCCTGGTTTATGGAATACAAACGGCTGCGGGAGCTGGAGGAAGCGCTGCTGCCCTTTGGCTGCGGAATCGGGCAGGTGCACCCTTTCTATATCGCGGAGGAAAAAACCGCCGTGGACACGGGGAATTACGAAATCCGTGTCTACCGCGGAGACGAGCTGGAACAGTTCCGCGGAGACCCGCGCCTTGACGAGGCGTTCCTTTTCGCCGAGTCCCCGAAGGATGAGACGGGCATCGCCGCCTGGAAGGATGGACAACTGCTGGGCATGGCGGGCGCCTCAAGCGATAGCCCCGATATGTGGCAAATCGGAATCAACGTGATGCCGGAGGCCGAGGGGCGGGGCATCGGCTCCATGCTGGTAGCGCTGCTGCGCAATGACATCCTCAATTCGGGAAGGCTGCCCTTCTACGGAACCGCCCTCTCCCACATTGCCTCCCAGAACGTGGCTGCGAAGGCCGGCTTCCGTCCCGCCTGGGCGGAGCTGAATTTTGAAAAGCTCTGACTCGCGTAACCTTCCCCGGGGCCCGCGCTGCCCCGCTTTTCTTTGCCTTGACGGGAAACCCCTTCGCGGGATATAATAATGAAAAAGAAGCAAAGCGGAGAAAACGAATGGAGATGACGATGGTTTACGTATACGGCATCATGTTTGCCGTGGTGACTGTGGTACACCTGTTCGCCACCCGGTGGAAAGTGAACAGCCTGCGCTGGCCGACAAAGCCGGTGATCCTGCTGTCCATCCTGGGCTTTTATCTGGAGTGGACGCGGGTGCGGGGGATTGCCCCCTCCGGCGTGCTGGTCGCGGCGCTGTTGACCGCCTGGCTGGGCGACATCCTGCTGATCCCCAGCGGGGACGCGTGGTTCACCGCCGGCGGGGTCAGCTTTGGCGCGGCCCATGTGCTGTTCATCCTTTCCTACGCGGAGAGCGGCATCGCGTATTCCGCCCTGTCCCTCCCCGCCGCGGTGCTGCCTTCGGTGCTGTTTGCCGCCGCGGTGCTGTTTATCTTCCTTTGGCTGCGGGCCGGCATGCCTGCGATGCTGAAAATTCCCCTGCTGCTTTACCTGCTGTGCAACGGCGTGATGAACTGCTTTGCCTGGTTCCGGCTGCTGAGCGGCGCGTGCCCCGTAACCGCCGGCCTGATTTCCGTTGCGGGCGCGGCGCTGTTCTTCCTCTCCGACTCTGTCCTGTTCGCCATCCGCTTCGGCAAGCCCTCCCGTTTCCGCTGCGGCTTCACCGTCATGCTGACCTACGCCCTGGGTGTGTTCCTGATTGTCCTCGGGTTGATGCTCGCGGCGTAAGCGGGGACACGCAGGGGCCCTGTTTCCCGCGTCCCGTTATGGGGTACGGCCGCGCTGCCGCATCACGACGGCGTTCCCCTTCCGCCGACAATTTCTTTTTTATTCATAAACGGCTCTCCCGATTCGTCCGGGGGGAGCCGTTTGCGTCTTTATTCTTTTCCAAGCAGCCGTTTCTTTTCATCGGCCGCGTGGTGCAGGTCCATCTCAAAATCCTGCCGGTTCTTTTGTACCGCGTTTTGAAGTGTCAGCCCGGAGAAGAAGGACTGCACCGCCGCGATTGCCGTAAAGCCGCACACAATCAGCGTGGGGAACCGTTCAACCGTGCCCGTGCGGACAAAATCCTCCAACACCGGCAGGAAGAAGCACAGGGACAACAGCGCCAGTACCAGTGCGATGATTCCGAAGAAGCCGAACGGACGGTAAGTGCGATACAGCCGCGCGATGGTCCGCAGCACCTTCAGCCCGTCGGAATAGGTATTCAGCTTGGACTCGCTGCCGTCGGGCCGGTCGCGGTACGTGATGACCAGGTTCTCCACATACATATTCTTGTCCACCGCGTGGATGCTCATTTCGGTCTCGATTTCAAACCCGCGGGACAGTACGGGGAATGTCTTCACAAACTCGTAGGAGAACGCCCGGTACCCGGTCATGATATCCTTGATATTGTTGCGGAACAGCATATTGATGCTCTTGCGCACCAGCGAGTTGCCCAGGTTATGGAAGGGGCGCTTGTTTTCCGTAAAATATGTGGAGGAGAGCCGGTCGCCCACCACCATGTCCGCCTTCTTTTTCAGCACCAGGTTCGCCATTTCGCGGGCGTCCTCCGCCGGGTACGTGTCATCGCCGTCCGCCATCAGGTAGCACTCCGCGTCAATCTCGCGGAACATGCGCCGGATTACGTTGCCCTTGCCCTGGCGGTATTCGTTGCGCACAACGGCGCCCGCCTCCGCGGCCAGCTCCGCCGTACGGTCGGTGGAATTGTTGTTATACACATAAATGACGGCCTCCGGCAGCACGCGGCGGAAATCGCTTACAACCTTGGCCACGGTCTTTTCTTCATTGTAGCAGGGAATCAGTACGGCAATCTTATCCATTTTCACACCCGGTTTTCCTCTCTTGTACCGTGAGATTATACTCTTTTTCTCCAGAAAAGGCAAGTGCGGGAACGGACCGGGTGGGGATGAAGAGTGTGCCGAAACAAGGGCTGAAAGAAATTCCCGGTTAACAGAAAATCCGATTCCCGCGGAAACCGCATACTTCCCGGCGGGGGATGCCCGCCCCGAACGTTCTTCCCCTATCCCGCCAAAGAATCAGCGCCCTGCGATTGCGGAGCGCTGTTGATATGCCGGTTTGATTACAGTACCTTGTCCAGGAAGGCCCGGGCACGGTCGGACTTGGGGGTGGAGAAGAACAGCTCGGGCGTGGCGTCCTCGATCAGCTTGCCCTCGTCCAGGAAGCAGATGCGGTCGGAGACCTCGCG
>JAZUDA010000096.1:0-2595 GCA_045639455.1 Clostridia bacterium
TCACCGTGGACAACATCCGCTTGTAGTCCATTTTCGCCATGCGCTTGAGCATATAGCTGATACGGCTCATGATTGTATACTTCCTTTACACGTTGAACCGGAAGAGGATGATATCCCCATCCGCTACCACATAGTCCTTGCCTTCAGAACGAACGAGGCCCTTTTCTTTGCAGGCCAGCATGGTGCCGTTGGCATTCAGGTCATCAAAGGCTACGACCTCGGCACGGATGAAGCCTTTTTCAAAGTCGGTATGAATCTTGCCTGCCGCTTGAGGTGCCTTGGTTCCCTTGACAATCGTCCAGGCGCGGCACTCGTCCTCACCGCTGGTCAGGAAGGAAATCAACCCCAGCAGACGGTAGCAGGCGGTAATCAGACGGTCCAGACCGCTGGCGGGGATGCCCATGGCCTCCAGATATTCGGCCTTCTCATCGCCCTCCATCTGGGCGATTTCTTCTTCAATCTGGGCGGAAATGACCAGCACCTCCGCGCCCTCGCGGGCGGCCTCGGCCTTCACCGCGGCGACCATGGGGATGGAATCCTCGTCCTTGCCCAAATCGCTGTCGGCAATATTGGCGGCATAGATGACGGGCTTCACGGTCAGGAGGAACCAGTCATGGGTCAGGGCCTTTTCATCATCGGTAAAGGGGAAGGTTCGGGCGGGGTTGCCGCTTTCCAGATGGGCGTAGACGCGGTCGGCCAGGTCCGCCTCCTGGGCGTATTTCTTTTCACCGGTCTTGACCAGCTTCTTCGCCTTGTCTCCGCGCTTCTGCACGGTTTCCATATCGGCGAAAATCAACTCCAGATTGATGGTCTCCATATCGCGGGCGGGATCAACGGAGCCGTCCACATGGATGATATTGTCATCCTCAAAGCAGCGAACCACATGCACAATGGCATCGCACTCGCGGATATGGCTCAGGAACTTGTTGCCCAGGCCTTCACCGCGGCTGGCACCCTTGACCAGGCCCGCGATATCTACGAATTCCACCGTGGCAGGGGTCACCTTCTTGGGATGGTACATATCGGCCAGCACGTCCAGACGGCTGTCCGGTACCATCACCATACCCGTGTTGGGCTCGATGGTACAGAAAGGATAGTTGGCCGCCTGCGCGCCGGCCTTGGTAATCGCGTTAAACAGTGTGCTCTTGCCCACGTTCGGCAAACCCACAACACCTAATTTCATAAAGCAAGGTACCGCCTTTCAAACAGACAATCATAAAGATACATCTTACATTATACAATGAAACGGCTGCTTTTGCAAGAAAAGAAGCTGTATTTATCGTAGAAATCTTCTGAACGGTGTTTCACGATGTTGCCTGTCCCGGTATTGTTTGCTATAATGGGTACAGGCAAAGACCGATTTTTTCAGCGAGGAGGCGTATGACATGCCACATTCTTCCGGGGGCGGTTCCCATTCCGGCGGGCATCACAGCTCTTTCAGCTCATCCCGCTCGAGCAGTTCCTTCAGTTCGTCCCGTTCAAGCAGTTCCTTCAGTTCATCCCGCTCCGGCGGAGGTTCCCACAGCGATGGATATCATGTCGGCTCCTTTACACGTCCTTCCTATAGTTCTTCACGACCGTCACCGTCCCGGCCCCGTGTTTCCTACCATCCGACGGTCTCCGCGAGCGCATTCGCCGGAGCAAGAAGATATGTATATTACCGCAACAGTGCGCCGATTTATGTGTATTCAAACTATGGCAATACTTCCGGGCAAGGGTTGCATATCGGCAGGCTTCTGATTTATCTCGTGATTGTCCTGGCGATGGCGAGTGCCTTTATGGATCTGGTGTCGCCGCAGCCCAAGGTGTCCACAAACTACAACCACGCGATTGTGGTGGAGGATTCTATCGGCGTTATCGACAGCGAGTCGCAGCTCAAGGCCGCGCTGGAGTCTTTCTTTGATGCCACAGGCATTTCTCCCGCCGTGATTACGGTGGAAAACAAGGACTGGAATCACTTTTATTCCGACTTATCCAACTATGCCTATGACCAGTATGTGAACCGTTTTTCGGACGAACGTCACTGGCTGCTTGTATACTCGCAGCCAAAGGGTGCTTCCGGCGCGTATGTGGATTGGTTTTGGGAAGGCATTCAGGGGGACGAGACGGACGGTATCCTGACCCGTGACGCCGTGGAACGTTTCGGCAATCTGCTTCAGAAGTATCTGACCGCGAATTCCCGCTATACGGTAGGCGATGCCTTTGCTCAGGCATTCCGGGATTTCACCCCCACCGTGCGGGATACAGGCTCTGTTTCGGCGGATACCGTAGTGATTGACTTGCTGCTGATTCTCGGCATTATTGTGCTGGGTCTGTCCCGCTCCGGCATCCTGCACAAAAAAGAAAAGCGCCCGACAGACCTGCCCGAGGACGCGGAAGTGGTTTCGGAGGATTCAAGCGAAATCACCTGTGAGTATTGCTCCGGCGTATATCTATCAAACGCCGTGCGGTGTCCTCACTGCGGTGCCGCGAAAACACAAAAAGCTAAAAAAGCGGAGGTCCCCTGATTTACCGACGTTTGATGAGGACGCTTTTCGGTAATGCGGATTTTGTTCGGAAAATCCGATGCTCGTTAATGATGTGGGCAAACGGGGA
>JAZUDA010000097.1:0-1954 GCA_045639455.1 Clostridia bacterium
CAGCCCCTGTGGTTGAAGGACCCCAAGGCCTGCACAGATGAGGAATACAAGGAATTCTATAAGAAGATGTTCCACACCTGGGAAGAGCCGCTGTTCTGGATTCACCTGAACGTGGACTATCCCTTCAACCTGAAGGGCATCCTGTACTTCCCCAAGCTGAACAATGACTTCGGTGCCCGTGAAGGTGAAATCAAGCTGTTCTCCGGCCAGGTGTTCGTGGCTGACAACATCAAGGAAATCATTCCCGAATTTCTGATGCTGCTCAAGGGTGTTATTGATTGCCCCGATATTCCTTTGAACGTAAGCCGCTCCTTCCTTCAGAATGACGGCTATGTAAAGAAGATCAGCACCCATATCACGAAGAAGGTGGCGGACCGCCTGAACGGCCTCTTCAACACCCAGCGTGAGACCTACGAGGGGTATTGGAATGATATCGCGCCCTTTGTGAAGTTCGGCTGCATCA
The DNA here is from genome assembly GCA_045639455.1 of Clostridia bacterium. Taxonomy (GTDB): domain Bacteria; phylum Bacillota; class Clostridia; order Christensenellales; family Aristaeellaceae; genus JAZUDA01. The sequence goes on from JAZUDA010000097.1 coordinate 464, forward strand.
AAAACGTGAAGTTCCTGGACAGCGTAAAGGGTTCCCTTCTGTTGCACACCACCGCAGACAAGTATCTGACGCTGGATGAGTACGCCGCCAACAACAAGGAAAAGGCCAACGGCAAAATTTACTACACCAACGATGAAGAGCGCCAGGCCGCCTCCATTGCCCTCTACACCGCAAAGGGCATTGATGTAGCGGTACTGAACACCGTCATTGATATGAACTGGATGTCCTTCATGGAGTACGGCAGCGGGCTGGAAAACATCGCCTTTGCCCGTGTGGACGCGGATGTGGACAGCCTGACCCAGGAAGACGATACTGCCCCCGTGTTGGATACTGAGGCGCTGCAGGCACTGTTCCGCAAAGCCATCGGCAAAGAGAACCTCACCGTGAAGGTGTCCCCTCTGACGGATGACACCTTGCCTGCCATCGTTACCGAGGACGAGCAGAGCCGCCGCTTTAAGGACATGAGCCGTGCCTACGGCGAGAGCTTCCCTATGCCGGACAACTTCACACTGGTACTGAACAACCGCTGCGAAGCCGTGCGGAAGCTGGCGGAGCGGCCTGACGACGAAACTACCCAGCTGCTGTGCAAGCAGATTTACGACCTGGCCCGCATGTCCGCCCGTCCTCTGGAGGCGGCTGAAATCACCGAGTTCCTGACCCGCTCCAACAAGCTGCTGGGCATGCTGATGTAATTCTTCGCAAACTGACAAGGGCGTCCGGATTTATGCCGGGCGCCTTTTTGTGATGTATCTCGTTCCATTTACGATGCTTGTCAAAGAAATGTGTCCATTTGCACCCAAAGTTGGTTTGCATTGTGCTCCGTTTCATGGTACCATACACTTGTGAGCAGCGATATACTTTCCCCTTTTAACTGTTTTCTTTTTCAGGGAATTACTGCTGATGAATGTAAAGGAGTGTGACGCTTATGCTTTCTATCATTATCATTATTGCCGCCTTCTTCTACGGTCTGTATCACTGATAGCTTCGGTTCGTCACGAGACGGGGAAACCCGTCTCTTTTTGTTTTCAAAACATGCGAGCCGGTTCAGACCGGCGTTTGTTTTATTGCTAGCTTAAGCGAACAAAAGAATCGGGCCACCCGTATGGACGGCCCGAAATTTCTATCTTTTCTCCAAATGATTACTCATTTTCATGACGTACCAGGGCGTGTACCGTGGGACGCACCGCAGGCCAAAGCTCCTTATAGCGCTCCATGAAAAAGCGATACTGCTCATGGATTGCCGAATCCGGCTCGTATACACGGCCAGTGCGGACCATCGACCGCGCGGCTTCTTCGTAGTCCGCATAATAGCCCGCGCCGACCGCCGCGATCATCGCATCACCGATTGCCGAGCAATTCTGCGTCTCCTCCGCGGTAACGATGGGAAGTCCGATAATGTCCGCGTGAAGCTGCAGCCAGAACGAGGAGTTGCAAATGCCGCCGCAGGCCAAAATTCGGTCAAACTTGAGCCCCGCCACCTGCATAGCCTGA
>JAZUDA010000098.1:0-4177 GCA_045639455.1 Clostridia bacterium
CTGGAAATGAGCCAGAACAGCCTGCGCCTGTCCTGGACCGCCGAAGAAGTGGATGAACGGCTCAAGGGCATCATGGCGGGCATCTTCGCCAAGGTTTCCGATGCCGCCGCCACCTACTCCAAGCCTACCGACTATGTGACGGGCGCCAACATCGCCGGCTTCCTGAAGGTTGCCGATGCCATGATGGCCCAGGGAATTGTGTAATGCAGCGAATATCCAGCATGCAGAATCCGCAGGTGCAGGCCTGGCGCAGACTGAAAACCCGCCAGGCCCGCACCGAAGCGGGTGTATTTCTTGTCGAGGGTGAAAAAATGGTCTCCGAGGCGCTGGCGCTCCCCGGGCGCGTGACCGCGCTGCTGGTGGATGAGGCCAGGCAGGACCGGTTTGCCCCGCTGCTGACCCCGGACGCCTTTCTGGTGACGGAGGCGATTCTTGCCGCCGTGACCGATACGAAAACGCCCCAGGGCATTGCCGCCTATGTGACGCTGCCCGACGCGAGTCCCGCGCCCGGCGCCCGGCTGGTGGCGCTGGACGGTGTGCAGGGCCCGGGCAATGTGGGTACCATTCTGCGCACGGCGGACGCTGCCGGGTTTGACGGCGTGCTGCTGAGCCGTGAATGCGCCGATGTGTTCAGTCCCAAGTGCCTGCGCGCCACCATGGGCAGTATTTTCCGCATGCCGGTCACGGTATGCGATTCCCTGCCCGCCGCACTCCTTTCCCTGAAGGAACAAGGTTACAACGTGCTTTCGTCCGAACTGGGCGGCTCCTCCTTCTACGACCGTCCCGCGCCCGGCGAAAAATATGTGCTGATTATCGGCAATGAAGGCAATGGCGTTTCCCCGCAGGTCAGCGCCTGCGCCGATGCCCGCCTGGCGCTGCCCATGTACGGCGGCGCGGAGTCTCTCAATGCCGCCATCGCCGCGGGCATCATGATGTACGACCTGGTGAACCGGGGCTGAACTGCCTTGACATCCCGCGGAAAACATAGTAAAATTCAAGCCGAACCATTTACTGACGGAGGTAACTTTAAAGTGAAATCCAATATCGTTTCTTTGACCGCTGAAAAGCCCTTCGACCAGGATATTCTGGCCGAGGTGGAAAAATGCGCCGCGTATAACAGCCTGTCCGCCAAGGAGTCCCTGCGCCTGTCCCTGCTGGCGGAAGAGCTCATCGGCATGCTGCCCAATCTGACCCAGAACTACGACGGTTCCTTCTGGGTAGAGAACGACGGAAAGGCCTATAACCTGCACGTTTCCCTGAACGCGCCCGTACTGAGCGTGGAGGATATGCAGAAGGCCATCGCCGTTTCCACCAGCGGCAAGAACGCCAACGCCGTCGGTCTGGGCGGCCGTATCCGCTTCCTGATTGCCAAGATGACCGCCCCGATCAGCAGCAAAGACCTGGGCGTAATTTACATCTCCACCCCCGAAAACGGCTTTGTGGGCGACGGTCTGGACACTTATTCCTACGCCTGGACGCTGGATGCCTACCGCCACGACATTTCCGAAAAGGCCGAAGAGTGGGACGAGCTGGAAAAGTCCGTTCTGGCCAAGCTGGCCGATAACGTCATCGTGGGCGTGAAGGACAGCGCCATCAACATCACTGTTAGCAAGAAATTCTGATAGAAAAAGGAGTACAAACCATGAAAATCACTTCCACCCTCGAAAACAATACCCTGACCCTGGCTGTGGAAGGCCGTCTGGACACCACCACCTCCCCTGAGCTGGAGCAGACCATCAATGACCGCATCGCCGATGTCACCAGCCTGATTTTTGACTTCTCCAACCTGGAATACATCTCCTCCTCCGGCCTGCGCGTTCTGCTCAAGGCCCAGAAGAAGATGACCACCGTCGGCGAAATGAAGGTGCTTCATCCCAACGAGCTGGTGACCGAGGTCTTTGAGGTAACCGGCTTCTGTGACATCCTGACCATCGAAAAATGATTGAAAGCTATTTGAAATTGGGGATCGCCTCGGCGATCCCCGTTTTGGCAACTGTAATCGGTTTCCTGCTGGGGAAAACAAAGCGTGTCCGCGCCATGTCGTACCGGGCCCGGCAGCTGCTGTGCGGCCTGGTCTTCGGCGCGATTGCCATTGTGGGCACCGAGTGGGGCATTCCGTTGGGGGACGCGGTAGTCAACTGCCGTGATGCCGCTCCGCTGTGCGCGGGGCTGTTTTTCGGTGCGCCGGCGGGCATTATCGCCGGTGTAATCGGCGGTGTGGAGCGCTGGTTCGCCGTGTACTGGGGCGTCGGCGCCTATACCCGGATTGCCTGCAGCGTTTCCACCGTTCTGGCCGGCCTTTTCGCCGCGGCCCTGCGCAAGCACCGCTTTGCCTCCGGCCTGCCCCGGCCACTCAGTGCCGGCGCCGCGGCGCTGCTGATTGAGTCCTTCCACATGAGCATGGTTTTCTTTACCAACCTGACCGATGCCGACCGCGCCGCCCGTGTGGTGCGCGCCGCCGCGCCGTCCATGCTCATCGCCAATTCGGCATCCGTATTTCTGGCCTGCATTGCGCTTCATCTGCTGACCCATCAGCTGAAGCGGGACCGGGAGCTGCTGACGCTGACCCAGATCATGCAGCGCGCCATGTTCATACTGAGCCTGTTCTGTTTTGCCATGACAACGCTGTTCATCGTGCAGGTGCAGGATGACTCCGCCCGCCGCCAGGCGCTGCAGAGCATGCAGCAGGGCATCGCGGATGTGGTGGAGGATGTGCGTTCCTCCGACGGCACCCTGACCGCGGAGCAGGCGGTAAGCCACCGTCACCTGGGTACATCCGGCTTCCTGCTGGTGGTAGACAAGGACGGCAGGATTTTGGCCGCCGCCGAGGATACCGAGACCACGGTCATCGATTTGTCCCCCTATCAGGAGGATGAGCCGTTCTCCGTTGTTTTTTCCGGTGAGAACTGGCTCTGCCTCTACGATACGGAGGGGCAGTACGCCATTCTGGCCGCCATGCCGGAAAGCGAGGTCTACTCCGTTCGGGACGTGTCCGTTGTGGCCATTGTCTTTGACCAGATTCTGATTTACGGCCTGATGTTCGTGCTGCTGTTCCAGCTGCTGAAGAAAACCGTCATCCAGCCCCTGGAGAAAGTGAACGGCACGCTGGAAAACATTGTGGCGGGTGACCTGTCCACCCAGGTGCGGGAGCGTTCCTCCCAGGAGTTTTCCGAGCTGTCGGGCGGCATCAATACCACGGTGGACGCCCTGAAGGGCTACATTGAAAACGCCAACGCGCATCTGGAAAAGGAGCTGCAGGTGGCGCGGGACATTCAGCTCTCCGCCCTGCCCCGCACCTTCCCCGCCTTCCCCGGCAGGAAGGACCTGGACATCTACGCCTTTACCCAGCCGGCCAAGGAGGTCGGCGGCGACTTCTACGACTTCTACTTCACCGCGGACGGGCATTTCCACATCCTGATCGCGGACGTTTCCGGCAAGGGGATTCCCGCCGCCATGTTCATGATGCGGGCCAAGGCACAGCTCAAGGGGCTGACCGAGGCGGGCGGGTCCATTGAGGAGGTCTTCCGCAAGGCGAACAACGCCCTGTGCGAGGGCAATGATGCCGAAATGTTCGTCACCGTCTGGATGGCGGATATTGACCCCGACACAGGCGAAATGCGCTACGCCTCCGCGGGCCACAATCCCCCCGCGCTGCAGCACAAGGGCGGAAAGTTCGCCTTCATCCCCGGCAGGCCCGGCTTTGTCATGGGCGGCATGGAGGACATGCGCTACCGCTCCCAGTCTCTGAAGCTGGAGCCCGGCGACCGGCTGGTGCTGTATACCGACGGTGTGACCGAGGCCTCCAATATCAGGAGCAAGCTGTACGGCGACGACCGGCTGCTGGCCACCCTGAACGCCCGCGCCTACGCCAGCGTGGAGCTGCTGGCCGAGGCTACCCGCCGTGATGTGATGGATTTCACCGGAGAAGCGCCCCAGTTTGACGATATCACCATGCTGGCCTACGACTTTATCGGCCATGAAAAGGACAAGGAAATCGCCTTCGACCACGCGGCCCTGGACGATATCCCCGCCGTGACCGAGTTTGTGGAGGCGGAGCTTGAAAAGCTGGACTGCCCCATGAAGACCGTGATGCAGCTGGACATCGCCGTGGACGAAATCTACAGCAATATCGTGCATTACGCCTACCCGAAGAAGCCCGGCCCCGCCTCCGTGCGCT
>JAZUDA010000099.1:0-2251 GCA_045639455.1 Clostridia bacterium
CTGTTCCAGATGGCCGGCCTGGAGGAGTGTGCCGATTTGGGCGTGGACCTGCTGGTCAGCCTTGTGTGGATCGGGATTGACCCCGTGCCCCCCACGGACACCGGCATTCGCTCCTTTGAAAAGCTGCTGAATGAGGCCGAAAAGCGGCATATCCGTATCGCGCTGGAAAATACCGAGGGCGAGAACTGCCTGCAATATCTGCGTGATCACCTGTGGCAGCATCCTGCGGTGGGCTTCTGCTGGGACAGCGGCCATGAGCAGTGCTATAACGAGCGGCAGGATATGCTGGCGAAGTACGGAGACAAGCTGCTTGGCACACACCTGAACGACAATTACGGCCGCACGACCGACACCGTGTACTGGTGGGACGATACGCACCTGCTGCCCGGTGACGGCGTGCTGACGCTGCCGGATATCGCCTCGCGCCTGGGCCGCTGCCCGGAGCTGCCCTGGCTGACCACCGAACTGACCCGTGCCGAAAAGCCGAACCGCCACACGGGCGAAAACTACCGCGCCATGACCGTGCAGGAGTATTACCGCGCGGCGTGGGAGCGCGTAAACACCGTCCGCACCTTGATGGCGGAGAAAAAGGACTGACAGTATGAAGAAAAAAACGGTAGGCATTATCTCCCTGGGCTGCGCGAAAAATCAGGTGGATACGGAACAGATGCTCTTCCTCCTGCGGCAGGCGGGGTATACCGTGGTGACGGACCCCGCGGAGGCGGAAACGCTGATTGTGAACACTTGCGGCTTTATCCAGCCCGCCAAGGAGGAGTCCATCGACGCGATTTTTGAAATGGCGTCCTACAAGCAAGCCGGCTCCTGCAAGAAGCTGGTGGTGACCGGGTGCCTTGCCCAGCGGTACGAAAAGGCGCTGGCGGAGGAAATGCCGGAGGTGGATTTGTTCTTCGGCGTGAACCAGTACGACCGCCTGGTGGAGGCGCTGGAAAGCCCGAACCCTGCCCGCACCTGCTGCGCCGAGCGGTTCGACTTTATGGAAAGCGGTCGAATCCTGACCACGCCGCCCTATTCCGCCTATGTTCGCATCGCGGACGGCTGCTCCAACCGCTGCGCCTACTGCGCCATTCCGCTCATCCGCGGGCCGTTCCGTTCCCGGGATGAGGAGGCTATCGTGCGGGAGGTAAAGACGCTGGCCGCCCAGGGCGTGCGGGAGCATACCCTGATTGCCCAGGATACCAGCCGGTACGGCATGGACCGGGGCGGCGAAAGCAAGCTGGGGGATTTGATGGAGCGTCTGGCCGGTATTCCCGGCGTGGACTGGTTGCGGGTGCTGTACTGCTACCCGGATGAGACCAAGCTGCCTCTGCTGGAGGCCATGTGCCGCCATGACAATATCTGCCGCTATCTGGACCTGCCTCTGCAGCATATCGACCCCGACATGCTGCAGGCCATGAACCGCCGCGGCACCCCGGAGGATGTCAAGCAGCTGCTGAAAACCGCCCGGGAGATGGGCTTTGCCCTGCGCACCACCATGATTGTGGGCTTCCCGGGCGAGACTGAGGATCAGTTCAAGCGCCTGTACGATTTCGTGGGCGAGACCCGCTTCGACCGGCTGGGCGCGTTCGCCTATTCGCCGGAGGAGGATACCCCCGGCGCGGAAATGCCGGGGCAGATTCCGGAGGAGGTCAAGCAGGAGCGGCTTGACAAGCTGATGACGCTGCAGCGGGGGATTTCCCGCGCGCGGAATGAGGAGCGGATCGGCACGGTGGAAAAGGTGCTGATCACTTCCGTCCGAGAGGACGGCACCTGCACGGGCCGCTCGGCCTGGGAGTCCCCGGAAAGCGATGGAGAGATTATCTTCACCGGCAGCGGGGAGGAAGGCAAGTTCACCGCCGTGCGGATTACGGGCGCCGATGATTACGACTTGGAGGGCGAGCAGCTATGAACCTGCCCAACAAACTGACCCTGACCCGGCTGCTGATGGTTCCCCTTTTGATTGCGGCCATGTCCCTGCCGGGGCTGCCCTGGCGGATTGTGGCGCTGCTGTTGTTCCTGACAGCGTCCGCGACGGACGCACTGGACGGGCATATTGCCCGGGACCGGCACCTGGTGACCAACCTGGGCAAGTTTATGGACCCGCTGGCGGACAAGGCGCTGGTCAACGCCACGCTGATTATGATGTGCGCCCAGGGGCTGGTTTCCCCCTACCCGGTGATTATTATGGTAATCCGCGACCTGGCGGTGGACGGTCTGCGCCTGATGCTGGCCAAGGATGGGAAGGTGCTGGCAG
>JAZUDA010000100.1:0-5806 GCA_045639455.1 Clostridia bacterium
GGTCGCTGGGAGCTGGCTCTGAGCGAGATCACGGACGGAAAGCAGGACGCTGGCCGCTTTATGGAAGGGATCCGGCGCTTCAGCGCTTTTCTGGTGGATTACGCCCGGAACGCTTCGCCTGCCGGGGGCTTTGAGCGCGAGGAACGCCGGGGCAAGGGCCGGAAGGGCGCCGGCAAGAGCGGCCTGAACGGCAAGGTGATCCCGGACCTCGTCTGCCCGGTATGCGGGCAGGGCAAGGTGGCGGAAGGACCGAAGGGCTTCTTCTGCAGCCGCTGGAAGGAAGGCTGCCACTTCACCGTGTGGAAGGACTGCCTGACGAAATCAGGCGGTCCGGCGATTTCTGCGAAGCTCCTCACCATGCTTCTGGAAAAGAAGACGCTGGCTGGCAGTACGGGAACGTTGGAAATCAAGGATGGCAAGCTGTGCTTCACAGGGAAGGACGGCAGGCAGACAATGCGGGATCTGATTTACGAAAAGAAGGCGTAAAACCGGCGTTTTGCTTGCATATCACAGGATTCTATGGTATTCTATAACTGACAGCGCGGCGGCAGACGGATGCCGGCGTCTGAAAGGAGAAAGACACATGAAGGGTATTGTACTTGCAGGCGGCGCCGGGACCCGGCTGTATCCGCTGACAATGGTTACGTCCAAGCAGCTGCTTCCGATTTATGATAAGCCCATGATTTATTACCCCCTGTCCACGCTGATGCTGGCGGGAATCCGGGAGATTCTGATTATCTCCACCCCCGCCGACACGCCCCGCTTTCAGGAACTGCTGGGCGACGGCAGCCAGTTTGGCCTGAAGCTGTCCTACAAGGTGCAGCCTTCTCCCGACGGCTTGGCGCAGGCGTTCATCCTGGGCGAGGAATTCCTGAACGGCGAGCCCGGTGCCATGGTGCTGGGTGACAATATTTTCTACGGCAACGGCTTCGGCACACTGCTGCGCGCTGCTGTGGAAAACGCGGAAAAGAATGCCCGTGCTACCGTATTCGGCTACTATGTGTCCGACCCGGAGCGTTTCGGCGTGGTAGCGTTTGACGAAAACGGCAAAGCGACCAGCATCGAGGAAAAGCCCAAGGAGCCCAAGAGCAACTATGCCGTAACGGGCCTGTATTTCTATCCCGCCGGGGTGTCCGCGATGGCGAAGGAGGTCAAGCCGTCCGCTCGTGGCGAACTGGAAATCACCACGCTGAACGAAATGTACCTGCATCAGGATCTGCTGGATGTGCAGTTGCTGGGCAGAGGGTATGCCTGGCTGGACACCGGCACCATGGATTCGTTGGTTGAGGCTGCCGATTTCGTGAAAATGGTGCAGAAGCGGCAGAGCATCGTGATTTCCGCGCTGGAGGAAATCGCGTTCAAGAACGGCTGGATTGATAAGGAAAAGCTGCTGGAGTCCGCGGCCCGCTACGGTAAGAGTCCCTACGGCGCGCACCTGAAGGCGGTGGCGGAAGGACGGATTTTGTACTGATGAGCAATTTTACATTCACCGAAACGAAAATCAAGGGTGTCTATATTATTGATGTGAAGACCTACGGCGATGCCCGCGGCTACTTTATGGAGACTTATAAAGAGAGCGACTTCAAGGCTGCCGGGCTGGACTATACCTTTGTTCAGGATAACCAGTCTTCCTCCCGCAAGGGCGTGCTGCGCGGTCTGCATTTCCAGAAAACCTTCCCGCAGGCGAAGCTGGTACGCGTGCTTCGCGGCGAGGTGTTTGACGTGGCGGTAGACCTGCGCAAGGGGTCCGAAACATACGGTCAGTGGGTCGGCGTGCTGCTCAGCGGCGAAAACAAGCGCCAGTTCATGATTCCGCGTGGCTTTGCCCACGGCTTCGTGGTGGTGTCGGATGAGGCGGAGTTTGCTTATAAGTGCGATGAACTGTACCATCCGGAGGACGAGGGCGGCATCATGTGGAACGATCCGGCGATTGGCGTGGAATGGCCTGATGTGGGCAATCTCCTGCTGAGCGAGAAGGATAAAAAGCATCCGTCCCTGGCAGAATCCGGCATTGAATTTGAGTAAACGGAGGACACGCGAATGACGATTATCGTAACCGGCGGCGCCGGGTTTATCGGCAGCAACTTTATTTTCCATATGATGGCGAAATATCCGGATTACCGTATTGTATGTCTGGATAAGCTGACCTATGCAGGCAACCTGTCCACCCTGGCACCCGTGATGGATAACCCCAACTTCCGCTTTGTGAAGGCGGATATCTGCGACCGGGAGGCCGTGTATAAGCTGTTTGAGGAGGAACATCCCGATATCGTGGTAAACTTCGCTGCGGAGAGCCATGTGGACCGCTCCATTGAGAACCCGGGCGTGTTCCTGGAGACCAACATCATGGGCACCGCCGTTATGATGGATGCCTGCCGCAAGTACGGCATCAAGCGCTACCATCAGGTATCTACGGACGAAGTATACGGCGATCTGCCGCTGGACCGTCCTGACCTGCTCTTCACTGAGGAGACTCCCATCCATACCAGCTCCCCCTACAGCAGCTCCAAGGCATCCGCCGACCTGCTGGTGATGGCCTATCACCGCACCTTTGGCCTGCCTGTTACCGTTTCGCGCTGCTCCAACAACTACGGCCCGTACCAGTTCCCGGAGAAGCTGATTCCGCTGATGATTGCCAACGCCCTGAATGACAAGAATCTGCCTGTATACGGCGAGGGCCTGAATGTGCGGGACTGGCTGTATGTGGAGGACCACTGCAAGGCCATCGATCTAATCATCCATCAGGGCCGCGTGGGCGAGGTGTACAACATCGGCGGTCATAACGAGATGAAGAACATCGACATTGTGAAGCTGATTTGCCAGGCACTGGGCAAGCCGGAAAGCCTGATCGTACACGTAGGTGACCGCAAGGGCCACGATATGCGTTATGCCATCGACCCCACCAAGATTCACAACGAGCTGGGCTGGCTGCCGGAGACCAAGTTTGCCGACGGCATCAAGAAGACCATTCAGTGGTACCTGGACAACAAGGAATGGTGGGAAACCATCATCTCCGGCGAGTATCAGGACTACTACCGTCAGATGTACGGGAACCGGTAATAACAATGACGCCCCGTCACGCGCACGGCGTGACGGGACATTTTGTGCGAAAAAACTTGATTTTTGCAATAAAAAGTCCGGAAACACACGAAAAAACCGTTGACAAAAGTGCCCGCCGGGTGTACAATAACCAATGGCATCAGTAGCTCCGCTAGCCCCGGTGACTATTGAAACCCATAGCAATGCATGCGACCATCATGCAAAGCGTCACCTTTTCAACCACTCCAAGGAGGACTTACCCTTGAAAACGTTTATTCCGAAGGCCGCTGATATTCAGCGCAAGTGGTATATCATTGACGCTGAAGGCGTCGTTCTGGGCCGTCTTGCCAGCAATGTAGCTAATGTACTGCGTGGCAAGAACAAGCCCTGCTACACTCCTTTCCTGGACTGCGGCGATAATGTCATCATCATCAACGCTGACAAGATCGTCCTGACCGGTAAGAAACTGGATGACAAGTATTACTATCATCACAGCGGCTATGTAGGCGGCCTGCGCGCCACCCCCTACCGTCAGCTGATTGCTGAGAAGCCCGAATTCGCTGTGAAGCATGCGATTATCGGCATGCTGCCCAAGGGCCCCCTGGGCCGTCAGATGGCTACCAAGCTGCATGTATACGCCGGCTCCGAGTACGAGCAGACCGCACAGCAGCCTGAGAAGCTGGAAATCAAGTAAGACGCGTAAGGAGATTTGAACAATGGCTAAGGTAGATTTTAGTGCAGTTGGCCGTCGTAAAAAGGCAATCGCTCGCGTCCGTCTGGTTGCCGGCGATGGTAAGATCATCATCAACAAGCGGGAGATTGACAATTACTTCGGTCTGGAGACCCTGAAGATGACTGTCCGTCAGCCCCTGAACCTGACCAACACCACCGGCTCCTTTGATGTGCTGGTGAACGTAAATGGCGGCGGTCTGACCGGTCAGGCCGGTGCTATCCGTCATGGTATCGCCCGTGCCCTGTGCAAGGCCGATCCCGAACTGCGTGCCGCCCTGAAGAAGGCCGGCTTCCTGACCCGCGATCCTCGTATGAAAGAGCGCAAGAAGTACGGCCTGAAGGCTGCCCGTCGTGCTCCCCAGTTCAGCAAGCGCTGATTACATTCTTTGGATCTACGACCTGCATTCGCAAGAATGCTTTTTTTTTGCGTTTTACGACATCTTACGATGTCTTTACACGCTCTATTGTTTCGCATTTTGCGTAAATTCGCCTGTTCGATGGTGCTGAGACATTCTGCGTTTCTATGTAGTGTTGTGCGTAAGGAGCGTACAAGCAGCATAGCCTCCTCTCATACAGAGACGGGCCCGCAGAATCATATATAGTCAACATCATCGATCCTGACTACCGGTTTCCAAAGCAAAAAAGCTGCACGGCAGTTCTGCCTGTACAGCCTGTATTTGAATTATCTGTTTCGAAGCGAGTTCCTGTACTGTAAGGGTGTCACGCCGGTTTCATTCCTGAATACGCGGATGAAGTAAGAGGAAGAGGAGAAGCCGCAATGCTGGGCAATGTCTTGAATGTTGTCGTTGCCGGATTCCAGGTATTCCTTCGCTGCCTCCATGCGGATCATGGAGAGGTATTTTTTGAAATAGGTGTTCGTTTTGCTCTGTACCAGCTTGGACACGGTGTATTCGGAAAGGTTGAAGGTCTCTGTCAAATCCGTGATGCCGAAAAGCTCGTTGCTCATGTTGTCCTGGATGAATTCAATGATGGCATCCGCCAGTTCCGCCTCGTTCTTCGCCTCTTTGGAGGGGCCTGTGGCGATGGTAGTCCGCAGGGACTCGATAAACAAACTGCGGATTGTTTGAATATCCTGCATGCCGGTATAACGGATTACATCGTTATCGTTTACCTGATAGCCGTACTCACGAAGAATGGCATGGATTTTTTCAATGATTTGCAGATTTGTATGCCAGTACATCAGGAAGGAAGGCAGCAGTACTTCAGTCCTGTCGAACAGATCCTGCGCGGAACGGATACAGGAAGGATCGTTGGAAATCACCTGAGCGCGGAACAGAGAAAAGTCCATTTGTTCCAGCATATCTGCAGAATGATTCCCGGAGCCCTGACGGTTATTCAGTTCCAGTATCGCGGACAGGTAGGAGTGGTGCAGGCCGTAGGCGTCCCGGCAAATTTCACCCGCGCCAAAGGACACACCGTCCCCGAGAAGGAACGGAAGCTGCTTCATGCTTTCCTCCCGGCCGGCCTCATCGGCGGTGCCGATAATCATCGCCAGATACCCGGTGCGGTACTGCTCAAAGGCAACGATATTGGACCTTATTTTCAGCGTTTCCAGGGTACGGTTTACTGTGGGGAAGGACTGCAGGGGCGCGACGGCAACGAAATGGCAGGGGAAGGCATCCGTAAATATATCAGAAGCGGCGCTGTCAAAGGGAAGCCCCAGCAGCAGCATTTCAACGCCCTTCAGCCGTGCCATTTCTTTTTCTTTTTCCAGCTCGTTCCGAAGCTCATTCTCCAACTGTTCCTTATGGGACAAGAATCCTTTGACCGCGGTGATTTCATCCGTAGCGGCATTTTCGCGGCCGGTTTGGCGAACGATTTCATTCAAAGGACGGTAACTGTAAATAATCAGGAAAGCGATCAACAGCATGCACATCGCGGCGGAAATGATGCCCAGACGCAGAATAGAGGCTGAATAACTGTCCAGGGTGGAACGGTAAAAGGATTCCGGTACGCTGAGTGTAACAGAGAAACCGTTCGGTGCAGAATAGTCAAATCGGTGAATGCTGCTATC